>JADHMX010000039.1 GCA_016779825.1 Synechococcus sp. BS301-5m-G53
TGACAGGCCAGAGGATCATGCGCCTCAAGCGCATGGTCAACCTCAGGCACCCGCTGGCGGAACAACAGCAAGTGCAAGCTCTTCTCCTCCACCACAAGCCAGGCCAGATCGCCATCCCACGGCTGCGTGAGCTGAAGCAAGGCCCGCTGGGCCGCCGTCAGCGACCAATCAACGCGCCGCAGCGGTAAGTCCGCCAGTGCAGCAACCTCGCTCCAGCCCTGAATCAACGACCGCGGCACACCCACCACCGCTAAAGCATCCTGCACCGGCGACGATGTGACGTAGTTCTCCGCCAAATCAAACGGCAGGTCAACAGCCTGCAACGACTGGGGCAACAGGCCAGGCGAGCCATCCGATCCATAGCCATCGACCACGCACCACGAAGCAGCGGCCAAAGGCAGGCAAAGAACCAATTGGGCGCCTGGGCAATCGCAATCAAAGATCAGATCAGCCATCAACTCGCCAACGGCTTCCCGTTGCAGCGGCACACCATCACGACACACACCATCGGGCCAGGCCACAACGCGTTGCTGCCAACGGCCACCCTGATCCCAACAACAGACCAAGCCTGTGTTGTTCACCGCGATCAACACCGGCTTGATATCAACCAGTCGTCGCCAAGCCAGGCTCAATGCCGTGAGTTGAGGCAGCTCACCAAGAGCAGGCAGTGGCACACAACGCTTCCCACTAAATTGATGCTATCGACGATGACCCGCTTGAATCACTCCCTCTCAGAGACATTTAAGGGCGCAACATCGAGCAGATGAGGTGCCTTTGAAGCACGCATTCAGTCCTGCCAGGGCAAGCCACTTCCTGACGCCTCAGCGATGTTGCGGAGGCCGTGGCGGTCCAACTGCAGCAGCAGACCTTCCAGAATCCGCGGCACCAGATCCGGCCCCTGAAAAATCCAGCCGGTGTAGAGCTGCACCAGGGAAGCCCCTGCGGTGATGCGCTCCCAGGCGACTTGCGGAGAGTCAATCCCACCCACACCGATCAACGGCAACGCTGGGCCGGCACTGGCCCGCAAGCGGCGGATCACCTCCTGGGCTCGATGTCGCAGGGGGGCACCGCTGAGCCCACCGGCCTCCTCCGCCAGCGTGCGCCCGGTCTGCGGCAGACGCCGTTGCTCCAGGCCCAAGCGATTGAGACTGGTGTTGACCGCGATCACGCCAGCCAGGCCCTCCTCAAAGGCCAATCGGGCCACCGCATCAATCGACTCATCCTCCAGATCCGGGGCGATTTTCACCAGCAGAGGCGGGCAGGCCGGCAGCCGTCGCAGCCGCTCCACCAAACGTCGCAACTGGGCGGTGTCCTGCAGATCCCGCAATCCGGGGGTATTGGGGGAGCTGACATTGATCACCGCGTAGTCCGCCAAGGGCGACAACAACTCCAGGGAAGCCGCGTAGTCGTCCGGCGCCTGCTCCAGGGCCGTGATCTTGGATTTGCCAACGTTGATCCCCAGCACCGCTGGCCGCCGGCCGGGCGGATCCAAGCGTTGGCGTTCCAGGGTTTGCAACAGCGCCTTGGCGCCGTCATTGTTGAATCCCATCCGGTTCAACGCGGCCTGTTCTTCCGCTAGACGGAAGAGGCGTGGTTTGGGGTTGCCCGGCTGGCCATGCCAGGTGACCGTGCCCACTTCGGCAAAGCCAAAGCCGAAGCGATCCCAGATGCCTGCCGCCACACCGTTCTTGTCGAATCCCGCCGCCAAGCCCACCGGATTGGGAAAACGGCAGCCAAACAGCACCTGCTCCAGGCGCAGATCACGCCGTTGCAGATCCGCCGCCACGCCCTCAAGCACCGTGGACACCCCTGGCCAGCGGCGTCGCAGGCTGGCCTGGCCCAGCGCCGTGAGGGCAGTGCGCGACAGCTGTTCAGCATCCAGGCCGTCGTCACGCGCCAGCACCGGACCCAGCCAACGCTGGTAAAAGGCACCGCTGCTGAGCGGCCCGACCGAAGAGGACGGCGACATGCGCTGGCTCAGTACTGTTCTGATCCTGCCTCGCGACGTTCCAGGGTCCAGCGGCCATCCTGCTGAGGATGAACGGTCCAGTCCCTCCAGATCCAGCTCTCCCGCTTGGTTTCCAGCTGTTTGAGCGGCTGTTCCACCAGCTGCGCCAGCTCCAGCAACGACAGGCTGTATCCACCCTGCGCCAATCGGTCCGCCAGTTCCAAGCGTGACAACAGCTGCAGCAGCGGCTTGGGGGCAACCGCGGTTGGGTCCTCTGGTGCGGCCTTGGTGGAGGCCAGCTCGGAGGATCCCTGCTTCAGAGCCAAGGCGGGCTGGGCGCTATGGGAGAACGCCACAGCGATGCGATCCACCCGTTCGTTGTCTGGATCACCGCTGTGGCCTTTGACATAGCGCAGGGGGACGTCGTCCAGTCGGGCGGCATCGAGGGCCTTCCAAAGGTCCTGGTTGAGCACGGGCTTGCCGGCAGCCGTTTTCCAGCCTTTGCGCTTCCAGCCGTTGATCCAGGAGCCCAGCCCATCAATCAGGTATTTGCTGTCGGTGCGCAGGGTGAGATCCGGATGACGGGGGAGCTGCTCAAGCCGTTGCAACACCTCCAACGCCGCCTGCAGTTCCATGCGGTTGTTGGTGGTGTCGGGGGCATGGCCGCCGAATTCCTCGACACTGCCGTCTTCGAAACGCAACAAGGCACCCCAACCTCCCGGACCTGGGTTGCCGCTGCAGGCACCATCCGTCGCGGCAGCCACGACCCGTCCCCGTCCTTCCGCCATTGATCAGTCCCAACACTGTTCGGTACAACACGGTTTCTGGCGTCACCGTGCATGAGCCGAACCTACCTGCGGGTTGCCGGTCTGACTGCCGTGGGGCTCCTGGCTGGTGGCCTGCCGCAGGAGGGCGCAGCGCGAGCCCTGTTCGACAGCACAGCCCTGCCGCAGGAGCGCTTTGCTGTGCTGGCACAACCCATTGGCAGGGCCCAATGGAAACTGCTGGTGCTGGAACAAATCAAGACCCAGCCGCGCTGCTGGACACCTCGCCAGGACGGCCTGGTGGAGCCCAGCCTGAATCGCTTCGACTTCAGCGGCATCTGCAAGCGCTACCTGGACAGCAATGGCTACTCGCTGCGCAGCGGTGGCCAAGATCTGGGAACGCGCTTCCGCTTCCGACTCAAGCAATCCGGCGCGTCGCTGAGGCTCGAAGCCCTCGACCCCCAACAAAGGGCACCACTGCTTGTGGGACAGGCCCGCATCCTGGGACGCGATCCCAACGGGTTCGTGCCGGTGCAGCTGGAGCCTGGCTGGGCACTGGAACGGCGCACCTACCAAGGCCGTCAGCTGAACCACCTGTATTTCGCCCACCAGGCACCGGTGAACCAGCTGCTCGTGCTGGCCAGCAGCCGCGGCCAACGCTCAGGCTTCAGCCGATTGGGAGCCCCGATGCCCCCGATCGAGCCACCGCCTCTGCCCACTTCACGAGCAACTCGGCAACGCGCAACACAGTCACGAACCACGCGACTCGCCAGCAATGCTCCGATCCGGCTGGAGGTGATCCCCTACCGCCCTTGAGGACCAACCGTCACAGTGCCAGTTGATAGAGCGACCAGACAGGGGCTGACAATGCAATCCCCGCTCTTACTTTGAACTTGTGTGAGGAGTGCTGAACGCCTCTTCAGGGTCGAAACAAGGACAGACTCCTGAATGTGTTCCTCTCGACAAAAGCTCCGCCTTCGGCGGGGCTTTTTTGTTGACCAGAGAAAAAACAACAAAAAAACCGGTCCTCGAAAGGACCGGTGACTGATGAAAAACAGGTGGAGAGGGACAAGCCCTCTCCAAAGGGGATCACTTGAGGGTGACCTTGCCACCTGCTTCTTCGATGGCCTTCTTGGCAGCCTCGGCGTCTTCCTTGGAGACACCTTCCTTGACGGCCTTGGGAGCAGCCTCGACCAGAGCCTTGGCGTCGCCCAGACCCAGACCGGTGGCCTCACGGACAGCCTTGAGGACCTTGATCTTGGCGGAGGCGTCGAAGCCTTCGAGGATCACGTCGAATTCGGTCTTCTCTTCAGCGGCTTCGCCACCGCCACCAGCAGCGCCGGGGGCAGCCATCACAACACCAGCAGATGCTGCGGCGGACACGCCGAAGGCCTCTTCGATCTGCTTGACGAGCTCGGAAGCTTCAAGCAGGGAGAGGGATTTCAGCGATTCGAGAATTTCGTCGGTTTTTGCAGACATGGTTTTGAAAGGGGAAGCAACAGATCAATGAACAGTGGTCTCGGCAGGGCCGAATCAGCCTTCGCCGCCTTCGGCGTGCTGCTTGAGTGCCCTGGCCATACCAGAGGGAACCTCGTTGATGCCCACAGCGACCTTCGTGGCCACGGCGTTGATGGCACCGGCGATCTGAGCCATGAGCTGCTCCTTGGAGGGGAGATCGGCAATGGCTTTGATCTCGTCCTGAGACAGAAGCTTGCCTTCGAAAAGGCCGCCCTTGGTCTCGGACTTCTTGAGTTCCTTCTGGAAGGTCTGAACGGCCTTCACACCAGCACCAACATCGCCCTTCACCAGGACGAAAGCGTTGGTTCCGGTCAGCAGGGAATCGAGGCTGGCCCAGTTGCTGTCGCCATCAATGGCACGGCGCATCAAGGTGTTTTTGGTCACCTTGCAAACGCTGTCGCTGGCCCGCAGACGATCCCGCAGGTCAGACATTTCCTTGATGGACAGGCCCTTGAAATCAAGGACAAGTGCCAGTTCGGCGTCGGCGAGGAGCTCTTTGAGCTCTCCGACGATCTGCTGCTTGTTCTCCAGCGTGCGGCCCATAGGGATTGGATCGGATCAAAGGAACAAGCTGGGCACACGGCCGATCGAGTCTTCGAAAGGAAGACGAGGCCGCGTGCCGATCCAATCCCGAATGGGACATAACCGTGTCGCGTCTGCCTCGGCAGGGATTACATCAATGGGGATGACTGACGTCATGCCCAGGGACATCCTGCTGTCTCTGGCCGGGCGCGTGCCCGATTTGGCTTTCGCCAATCGTTAAGTGTAGAGGAGAGCCGGATCAGCTCCCCTGTTCGATGTCCTGCAGAGCAGAGAAATCGACTTCAACAGAAGGACCCATGGTGGAGGTCACATACAGGGACTTCCAGTAACGGCCTTTGGCACCGCTGGGCTTGTTGCGGTCGATGGTCTCCTGCAGAGTCTTGAGGTTCTGCAGCAGGGCCTCGGCGCTAAAGCTGGCCTTGCCGAAACGAACATGGACGATGCCGGTGCGGTCGGCACGGAATTCCAGTTTGCCGGCCTTGAATTCATTAATCGCAGCCGCAAGATCCGTGGTGACGGTGCCTGCCTTGGGGTTGGGCATCAAGCCACGGGGGCCGAGGACCCGGCCCAATTTGGCCACCTTGGGCATCATGTCGGGGGTGGCGATCAGCAGGTCGAAATCCATTTCGCCCTTGCTGATGGTTTCCACCAGTTCTTCTTCACCAGCGAGTTCGGCACCGGCGGCTTTCGCTTCGGCCACCTTCTCACCGCGGGTCACCACGGCGATGCGCACGGTCTGACCGGTGCCATTGGGCAGAGCCACGGTGGTGCGCAGCTGCTGGTCGGTGTACTTCGGATCGATGCCGAGGCGCACATGGGCCTCCATCGTCTCGTCGAATTTTGCATTGGCGTTGTCCTTGACCAGGGCAATCGCCTCGAGGGGTGCGTAGGCACGGTCCTCGATCTTGCCGGCCAGGCTGGCCAGGCGCTTGGAGATTTTGGGCATGTTCAGAGGTGGGGTTCAGGCGACATCAGTGATGTCTCCCCCGAATGGGTTGGAGATGCGATACAGCGACGTCAGTCGCTGACGGAAACGCCCATGTTGCGGGCGGTGCCTTCGATGATCCGCATGGCGGACTCAACGCTGGTGCAGTTGAGGTCGGGGAGCTTGGTCTTGGCGATTTCCTCGAGCTGAGCACGAGTGATCGATCCAACACTGCCCTTGGCGGACTCACCAGATCCCTTTTGGATCTTCGCGGCCTTGGTGATCAACACCGACGCCGGAGGCGTCTTGGTGATGAAGGTGAAACTGCGGTCTTCAAAGACCGAGATTTCCACCGGAATCACATAACCGGCCTTGTCCTGCGTCCGAGCGTTGTACTCCTTGCAGAACATCATGATGTTCACACCGTGCTGACCGAGGGCAGGGCCCACCGGCGGCGCGGGGTTGGCTTTGCCGGCATCTAGGGCCAGCTTGATCACAGCTACGACTTTCTTGGCCATCGGCTGGGTGGTTTGGACAGCTGCGGATCACCAGACCCTCGGGTCTGATGCGGCGGAATGGTTGCCCACTCCTAAGGCCGCCCTCCGCAGGGAGACGGCCGCCGCACGATCAGTTCTGTTTGCTGATCTGGGAAAACTCGAGTTCCACCGGGGTCTCTCGACCAAAGATGGAGAGCAGGGCCTTGAGCTTGTTGCGCTCGCCAGACACCTCGATCACTTCGCCCTGGAAATCCTTGAACGGACCAGCCGTCACCAGGATCTGATCGCCTTCGGTGAGATCCACCTTGACGACGGTCTTCTTCTCGGCAGCCCGCTTGAAGATGCGATCCACCTCAGAGCGGCTCAGAGGCCGGGGCTTGATGTGACCACGGGCCTTTCCGGTGGCACGCCGATCTTCAGCACCGACGAAATTGATCACGTTCGGGGTGCTTCGCACCGCCATCATCGTGTCCTCATCCAGCACCATCCGGACCAGCACATAACCGGGGAACACCTTCTCCTCGGTGGACTGACGGGTGCCGTCCTTCTTCAGCTTGACGGCAGGCGTCTGGGGAATCTCGATTTCAAGAATCCGGTTGCTGACACCCAAGGTGACGGCCCGCTGCTCAAGGGTGGCCTTGACCTTTTTCTCGCAGCTGGAGGCAACCTGAACGGCATACCAGCGGGCAATGGCCGTGTTGGCGACAGCCTCCATGGGCAAGGTGCCAGCTTCCCCCTCATTCGGGGCCGGCAGATCAAGCACCTCAGGGGCGTCCGTAGTGGTCAGGTCGTCGGGCACGGCGAGAAAGGTGATATCGAGTCAGCGGAACACCTGGGACGAAGCCCACCCAAAGAAGCGACTGACAGCCGCGATGGTGGCGGCCGAAAGGCTGACCATCAGGATCACAGCGATCGACTCGCTGAACAGTTGCTGGCGGCTGGGCCAAACCACAAGTTTCAACTCATCAACCGTGTCCGCCAGAAAACCACCGGATTTGGTGGAATCGGCAGCGGCTTTTGAGCCGTCAGAAGTGGTGGTGTCCTCAGAGATGGGGCTGGTCACGGGGATGGGACCGGAAGTTGACAACGGTGCCGGTAGGCACTTCGCCAAACAGACACCCTACCGGATGCCCTCAAACCCCCACCGGTTCGAATACGAGAGCATCTGCGCCGGCCTCCCCCAGCTTCACCGTCACACCACTGGCTCCGGCGAAGCGCTCCTCCAGCAGCAGCGTGGAGAGCGGATTTTCCAACTGGCGCCGCAACACCCGACGCAGGGGCCTCGCTCCATACTCCGGTTCATGGCCCTGACGGGCCACGGCCTCAGCGACCGCATCGTCCACGAGCAGAGCCAGGCCCTGCTCGGCCAAAAGAGCAGCAAGATCCTTCAGTTGCAGCTGAACAATCCGCACCAGATCGGAGACCTCCAGGGGACGGAACCGAATCACCTCATCAATGCGGTTGAGGAATTCAGGCCGGAACTGGCTGGAGAGCGCTGCATCCACCTGCTGTTGCAGGGCTGACTCGTCTGTGGATCCCGAACGCGCATGTTCGAGGATCGCCGGGCTGGCCAGATTGCTGGTCATCACCACCACGGTGTGGCGGAAATCGACGGTGCGCCCCTGGGAATCGGTGAGCCGGCCGTCATCCAGCACCTGCAGCAGCAGGTTGAACACATCGGGATGCGCCTTCTCCACTTCATCGAGGAGCAACACCGCATAGGGACGGCGTCGCACGGCCTCGGTGAGCTGACCCCCTGCCTCGTAGCCCACATAGCCCGGAGGGGCACCAATGAGCCGAGCCACGGCGTTCCGCTCCATGAACTCACTCATGTCGAGGCGAACCAGCGCCTCCTCCTCATCAAACAGCGACCCTGCCAACGCCTTCGCCAGCTCGGTCTTACCGACGCCGGTTGGGCCAAGAAACAGGAAGGAACCCACCGGACGACGGGGGTCTTTCATGCCGGCACGGGCCCGGCGGATGGCAGCAGCGACGGCCGTCACCGCCTCGCCCTGGCCAATCACCCGTTCCGCGAGATGGGCGTCGAGGTCCAGGAGTTTGCGCCGCTCGCCCGCTAGCAGCCGCTGCACGGGAATCCCCGTCCAGC
Organism: Synechococcus sp. BS301-5m-G53; assembly: GCA_016779825.1. Taxonomy (GTDB): domain Bacteria; phylum Cyanobacteriota; class Cyanobacteriia; order PCC-6307; family Cyanobiaceae; genus Parasynechococcus. The sequence goes on from JADHMX010000039.1 coordinate 8,303, forward strand.
GGGCCACCAGATCCGCGATGTCGCCGGCCTCCACCTGCTCGCGCAACAGGGCGGTACCGGAGGACTGCGCCTCTGCCTGGGACGCCTCCAGTTCGTCCCGGCGCTGCTGCACCCGGTGCAACTGGTCGTACTGGAGTCGGGCCGCTTCCTCCAGATCACCATCCCGCTCGGCTTCAGCGATGGCGTGGCGTAGGTCTTCGTCCTGCTGGAGCAGCTGACCGAGTTCTTCGAGCTGACCGCGCTCCTCCTGCCAGCGCCGCCGCAGATCATCCAGTCGCGTGGACACCTCAAGCCGGTTGCGCTGGAGCTGAATTCGCTCCGACTCAGGGGCCTGCTCAGCAGCGAGCAGGGCCAGTTCAACGCGGCGCAGATCCGCCTCGGCCTCCTCCACCACCTGCGGCTTGGAGGTGACCTCCATCTTCAATTGCGCCGCCGCTTCATCGATCAGATCAATGGCTTTGTCCGGCAAGCAGCGGTCGCTGATGTAGCGGTCGGCGAGACGGTTGGCGGTCTGAATGGCTTCATCGGTGATCGTGACGCCGTGATGCAGCTCGTAACGCTCCTTCAGTCCACGCAGAATCTCGAGGCTCAACTCCAGATCTGGTTCCCGGATCACAACCTGCTGAAAGCGGCGGTTGAGGGCCGGATCCTTTTCCACCGTGAGCCTGTAATCCTCCGGCGTGGTGGCGCCGATGCAGCGCAGGTCACCACCCGCAAGAGCAGGCTTCAACAGGCTGCCGGCATCGGTGCTGCTGCGATCGCTTCCCACAACGGTGTGCAGCTCATCGATGAACAACACCACACCGGAATCAGAACCACTCACCTCCTCGAGCACCGAGCGCAGGCGTTCCTCAAACTGACCGCGGAACTTGGCACCAGCGATCAAGGCCCCGAGATCCAGCGCCACCAGACGCAGGCCCTGCAACGACTCCGGCACTTCACCGGCCACGATCCGCTGTGCCAACAGCTCCGCAATCGCTGTTTTGCCAACACCGGGTTCACCGATGAGCACAGGGTTGTTCTTGCTCCGGCGTGAGAGCACTTTGATCAGGTTGCGAATTTCGGAATCGCGACCGATCACCGGATCGAGGCGGCCTGCTTCCGCCTCTTCAGTGAGATCCCGGCCATAGGACTCCAATGCCGTGGGTGGCTCCTGCGACGTGGCATCTGGGGCCTCAGGGGCAAGCGGCTGGGGAGCGACAGGCTCTAGCTCGCGCACCACACGGGAGGAGGACGGAACACGGGCCACCCGTTCACGACGGGGAGCCTGTTGCGGGATCTCTGGAGGAGAGGGCGGCACCGAGCGCGGCTGGGGCGGAGCTGGAACCGCACCGACCCGATCGTCCACGCTCCGTTGGATCAGCTGCTCCAGGGCATCCGCCGAGAGACCAAAGCCGGCGAAAAGATCAGCGCCGATCCGCGGATCGGCACCGATCGCCATCAGCACTTCCGGCAGATCGATGAGCTCGCTATTCCAGCGCCGACGGATGGCATCAGCCGAATCGAGCAATTGCTCCAGATCGTCACCGATGAACAACTCATCGCCTCGCCCTGAGGGCTGATCGGCCAGCACATCCTCCAAGCGATCCAAAAGCGCATCGATGGGGAGGGGCAATCGCTCCACCAGGCGGCGGCAGGAGGGATCGGTGAACAGCACCTGGATCAGGTGCTCCACGTCCAACTGCTCATGGCGCCAGCGACGGGCGACATCCTGACCACTCAGCAACAAGTCCCAAGCCGCTTCGCTGAAGCGATCCGGCTCATGGGTGAGGCTGCCGTTCAACGCTGGGGATGAAGTCATCCGGTTCTTCAGGCGTGGGCTTTGGAGGACAACTCGATCAATTCCACCTTGTAACCATCCGGATCCTCAACAAAGGCGATGACGGTGGTGCCGTGCTTCATCGGACCAGGTTCTCGCACCACACGACCGCCCTTATCAGCGATGCCGGCACAGGTGCTGTGGATGTCCTCCACCCCCAGCGCGATGTGGCCATAGGCGTCACCCAGGGTGTAGCTGTCGGTGTCCCAGTTGTGGGTGAGCTCCAGGACCGTGTGGTCTTTCTCCGACCCATAGCCAACAAAAGCCAGGGTGAAGCGACCGCTGGGGTAATCCTTTCGACGCAGAAGCTGCATGCCCAGGACCTCGGTGTAGAAGCTCAGAGACCGCTCCAGATCAGCGACCCGAAGCATGGTGTGAAGCATCCGCATGGTTGAGCGTCGTGCAGCGTGAACCTGCCATCATTCTGGCGAGGTATGACCCGTCACAACACGAGAGAGAGGGGCGACCCATAAGATCGCCGGGTTAAAAGTGCGTCCCAACGTGATCGATTCCCTCGACCTCGTCATCGACACCATCGTGGCCCGAGAGGTGCTCGATTCCCGCGGTAACCCCACGGTTGAAGCCGAAGTGCTGCTCGAAGGAGGTGCCATGGGACGGGCCATCGTTCCCAGTGGTGCCAGCACCGGTGCCCATGAAGCCCACGAACTGCGTGACGGCGGCGATCGCTACATGGGCAAGGGCGTTGGCCAGGCCGTGAACCACATCGAAGAGCGGATCGCACCTGCCCTCTGCGGCCTTTGCGCCCTGGATCAAGCAGCCGTGGACGCCGCGATGCTGGAGCTGGATGGAAGCGACAACAAATCCAATCTGGGCGCCAACGCGATCCTGGCGGTGAGCATGGCCACCGCCCGCGCGGCCGCCAACGGCCTGGGCATTCCCCTCTACCGCTACCTGGGTGGCCCCATGGCCAACCTGCTGCCGGTGCCGTTGATGAACGTGATCAACGGTGGCGCCCATGCCGCCAACAGCCTGGACTTCCAGGAGTTCATGCTCGTTCCCCACGGGGCTCCGAGCTTCCGTGAAGCGCTGCGGATGGGCACCGAGGTGTTCCACACGCTGAAGAAACTGCTCAGCGACAAGGGCATGAGCACCGCCGTTGGCGATGAAGGCGGTTTCGCGCCGGATCTGGGCAACGTGGAAGCCGGCGAAATCCTGGTGGAAGCGATCAGCAAGGCGGGCTACAAGCCCGGCGAACAGATCTCCCTCGCCCTGGACGTGGCCAGCACCGAATTCTTCGAGAACGGTCGCTATGCCTTCGATGGCGGCACCTACACCAGCGCAGAGATGGTGGGCCAGCTGGAACAACTGGTGAACAAGTTCCCGATCGTTTCGATCGAGGACGGCCTGGCGGAAGACGATTGGGACGGCTGGAAGCTGCTCACCGAACGCCTTGGCGGCAAGGTGCAGCTGGTGGGTGACGACCTGTTCGTGACCAACACCCAGCGTCTTCAGCAGGGCATCGACAGCGCCACGGCCAACTCGATCCTGATCAAGGTGAACCAGATCGGTTCGCTCACCGAAACCCTGCAGGCCATCGATCTGGCGGGCCGCTCCGGCTACACCAGCGTGATCAGCCACCGCAGTGGCGAAACCGAAGACACCACCATCGCCGATCTCTCCGTCGCCACCCGCGCCGGGCAGATCAAGACTGGATCCCTCAGCCGCAGCGAGCGGGTCGCGAAGTACAACCAGCTGCTTCGCATCGAAGATGAGCTCGGCAGCCAGGCCGTTTACGCCGGCGCTGTTGGCCAAGGTCCCCACGGCAAGGCCTGACCTCAGGCCCCCAGAGGATCAATCAACGGTTGGAACCGGGCAACTGCTCCAACCGTTGATCACGACGGATCTTGACCTGCATTCGGAACCAGCCCAAACCCACCGGCAATGCGGCAGCAGCCGGAAGAATCGACCAGAGGGGGCGGGCACTGGCACCAACGATGGCCGTGGCCAAAGCCAGGCATCCGAGCAACACCGATTGACCGATCGATTGCTGGGCCAGGGCCATCCGGCGGAACTGCCGATCCGATTCCCCAAGCCTCACCTGGAGCTGAAGGTCACCCTGCTCCAAGCGTTCCAGGCTTTCGTCCAGCCGCCGCGGGAAGGCCGCAGCACGGCTGCTGAGAGCTCCGACCTGACGGCCGAGTTCGTTGAACAGATCGTTGCTGCCGGAGCCGCTGGAGGTCATGAGAGGAAGGAGATAAGGCTTGGCAATCGCCACCAAGCTAAAAGCGGGATCCAGGCTGCGGCCAACCCCCTCGAAGGTGGATAACGCCCGCATCACGAAGATCAGTTCGACCGGCAGACGAAAGGGCTGGCCATAGACCAGGTCGTAAAGATCACCGGAAAGTTTGTCGATCACATTGGCCGTGAACGGTGGGGTGAGGGCCTCCTGCAGCATCAGCCGCACCAGACGACGCACCGGACCCACATCAATGCCTCCGGAGATCACCCCGGCCGCCTGCATCTCCTCCACCAATGCCGCTGAATCCCTCGCAGCAGCAGCGCGGACCATGGCTCCCAGACGTCGACGCAAGCCGTCCGACAACAGGCCCATCATCCCGAAGTCGTAGTAGATGAGCGCTCCATCACTCGCCACGGCGAGGTTGCCGGGATGGGGGTCGGCATGGAAGAAGCCAAACCGCACCAACTGTTTGAGGTAGCTGGCCGCACCCACCTCAGCCACCGCGGCCGGGTCAATGCCGGCTTCGAGCAATGCCTCACGATCGTTGACCTTGATGCCAGGAAGGTAGTCGAGACACAACACGCGACGCGTGCTCAATTCCCAGATCACACCAGGGATCCTGATGCGTTCGTCATCCAGAAATTGTTGACGAAAACGCGCCGCGTATTGGGCTTCGACACGGAAATCGAGCTCACGCAGCAAGACACGTCGACATTCGCGTGCCATCGCCGGCCAATCGCGACCACGCCCCCAATTGGGATTGCGTTGCAACACAGCCGCCACCTGCTGCATCACCTCAAGATCAAGGCGAAACAGACGATCGAGGCCAGGCCGCTGCACCTTGAGCACCACCTGCCGGCCACTGCGCAGGCTGGCGCGGTGCACCTGGGCCAGCGATGCAGCACCAAGGGGCTCGGGGTCGAGGTCGATGACCTCGGCACAGCGCGGACCCAGCTCGCGTTCGAGCACGGTCTGCACCTGATCAAAACTGAACGCTGGAACGCTGTCCTGCAGCGCTGCCAGTTCGGCCACCCAGCCCGCAGGAAGGATGTCTGGGCGGGCGGAGAGCAGTTGTCCCAGCTTGATAAAGGCGGAGCCCAAAGACAGCAACTCGCCCGTCAGCCAACTGGCTCGCTGTTGCTGACGGCGAAGACGACGCTCGGCGGTGAGGCCGCCGCGATAGGTCCAGGGCTGACCATCCCACCAAAGCAGCAGCAGCAGCGTCAGAACAGCGCGCCAGATCCGGAGCGCTCGCAGCAGTCCGAGCATCAGGGGCGTGCCTCGATCGCTTGGCTCAGATCAGCCACCGTGGCCCGAAGCCGATCGATCACCGCTTGTGGGTTCTCCGACGGTTCCGATGACGACGCCCCATCGGTGCTCACCGTGGCCTGATCACCCCGTTCAATCCGTTCCGCCTCAGCACGCACCTCGTCCTGAAACAGATCCCACTCCTGGCGCAACCGTTGGGGGGCGTCCTGCGCCAACACCGCCAACTCCGCTGCCGCATCGGCAAAGCCGTGGCCAAGGCGCGCACTGATGCGATTCACCGTGGCGCGAATCAAGGCCTCCGACGAGCCCATGGACCGATTGCAGACAAGCTCAACTGTGGCAGATCCAACCGGTGATCAGGGCTGAGGCGGAGTCACAGGCTCGATGGCTTCAAAGAAGGCTTCCGCGCCTGGGGGAAGCACAGCTGGTTCCGGCTCGGCCACCAACACCGGTGAATCACCGGCAGGGACAACCACGGAATCGGCGTTGCTGTCGTCAAGCTCAGGAGCGATGGTTTGGGGGTCCGACCAGGCTGGTGCCGCCCAAACCTCCGGTTTGGGCGTTTGCAAAGCCAGAGGGGGTTTGGGCGTCTCCTTGAGCGCTGGCTTGTCCGGCCGGCTCGCGGCCTCGGCGGCCTCTAGGGCTGTGACATCCACTTGCAGCGCTGCATCGTCGTCGCTGAACCGGGCCCGGATCTCCTGCAGGGAATTCCCAGGAAACTCGAGCGGTGTAAAGGCCTGAGGGACAGGGTCTTCAGCATTGGTCTGCAGCGTCATCACCCGCTCGGTGATGCCATAGCCCAAAGCGAAACAACAACCAGCCACCAGGGGCCCCACCCAGAAACGGGACTGGGTCTCAAAGGGAGCGTCAGGGGAGGTGGTCTTGTCCACGGGTGGGTCTGACGGAGACTCGGATTGTGACAGGAATCCAGACCAGAGGCTTCAAGTGGTGTAGTCGGCGTTGATGCGCACGTATTGATCCGACAGGTCACAGCCCCAGGCCTGACCAGAGCCGGAACCAGGCCCCAGGCAAAGGCGAATCGGAACGTGCTCCTGCCGCAGGACATTGCTGGCTGCAGCGCGATCAAAGGCCAAGGGTTGACCAGCCGCCATCAATTGATGAGGACCAATCCAAAGAGCAACCGCATCCGGATCGAAGGACACGCCGGAGCGACCTGCGGCCGCAACGATCCGCCCCCAGTTCGGATCCCGGCCATGGACTGCGGTCTTCACCAAGGACGAGCCACAGACCGTGCGGGCCACCTGCAACGCCGCGGCCTCATCAATCGCTCCCTCCACCTGCACCTCGATCAGACAGGTGGCCCCTTCACCATCCCGGGCAATGGCCTTGGCAAGGTGCTGCATCGCCTGGGTGAGACCCTGTTCCAGAACTGCATGGTGCTCTTT
>JADHMX010000002.1 GCA_016779825.1 Synechococcus sp. BS301-5m-G53
GCATTTTCAAACAATCCCAACCATGAGCGACGGAACTGAAAATCTTGCCGAAGCAATTTCAGAACCCGTTTTTGATAACTAACCTTGTGAGGATCCGAAGCAAGCAGTTGCTCAGTGGCTCTAATTTCTTGCTGAATCGTGCGACGACGGTAAACCTTTTGAATCTTCATCACACTGTCGCGCAGCTCTAGTTTCGCCGCCTCAGGGTCACCATCAACGTTGTCTCGCAGATGATCCAACATGGACCGATCCAACGACATTTGGTAAGGGTCAGGCTGCTCCGGCATGGCGTTGAGAACGTTCAAAAGGAACGCCACGCGGGCATGACGGCTGGGGAAATCCATTGAATCTGCATCAGCATTCAAATTCACCTGTTTCCTCCCTGAGCTCTGCGCCAAGGTTCGCTTCACCACACCGCCCTCCTTCAACAACAGGTCATCAAGGCCGCGGAGGTAGTAGTGCTGAACAGGAAATTGCTGTCCCTGGGCAATCCCCAGACAACGACCCGCACCAGAGGTGTTCGACGCATGAAGACGGAGACGCTTGAGCGCAGATGTCTTGACAATCGATTTAACTTGAGGAAAAACAAAAAATTTCTTCTGCGGAGATTCAAAGAATGCATCATCCATCGATGCCGTTAACCTCCAAGGCATCAAAAGCGATTCAACCCGCTCCTCATCGAGAAAAGAAAATAGATCCGGGTGCAAGTATTCATCAGCATCAATAACGGCGACATAATCCTCACAAATCAGATCCTGAACAGCGGAGATCCTTTGACCCTCAGATTCATGGAAGACAATTCCATTTCGCGCAAATATTTCGCGACACAGCGGCGCAGCTCCTGGGGCAATCACTGGATAAAACGCATCAACACCAAGGCGCCGATGGTGATCAATAAAAGACTGAAGGTAGGGAGCTTCGCCGTCAAAAACACGAACCGCAATAGCGAAACTGCTCACTCAACCCCAGAATTTTGATTCAAATTACCACAAACAACATCAAAAACCTGTTGCGTCGCGGGTCATGACTGGATCTTCCAAGCCAAAACAAAACAAACTGCCAGAACGTTCAGGAAGCCTTCAAAACGACCTGATCACAGCTAGCCATGCGAGGCTTACATCACCTCAAGGTCTAATCTCACGTTCCGCGGATCAGCGATAGTTCTCAAACTGGAGAGGAACATCAAGTTCATCTTCCTTACTCTTGACGAGCTGAATTGCAGCCTGAAGATCATCCTTGCTTTTGCCCGTAATCCGCACACTTTCACCCTGGATCGCCACTGTCACCTTTTTGAGCTCGTCGCGCACCATCTTGCTCAACTTCTTCGCAATCTCCTGACTGAGACCCTTGCGCAGCTTCACCACCTGCCGGACCCGATTGCCCCCGGCCGTTTCAGGCGTTTGAAAATCAAAAATCTTGAGTGAAAGGTTGCGCTTGGTCGCTTTGGTTCGAAGTACATCCTCCACCGCCTGAAGCGTCATGTCACTGGCCGTGGTGATCACCAGCTCCGTCTCCTCCAGATCAATCTCCGTACCGGAATCCTTGAGGTCATAACGGTTGCCCACATCGCGACGCACCTGATCCAGGGTGTTGACCAGCTCCTGACGATCAAAGTCTGAGACCACATCGAAGGAATAAGTGCTGGCCATGTCGCGAACCTGTCGTTCCTCCAGCTTAGAAAGCCGCGGATCCCTAGCAGGTTGCAGCCGAACGAAGCCCGTTAGGGTCCCCAGGTTTGATCGGAAGCCATGACTCCTGCGTTTGCCTGGGCCCTCTGTCTGATGGGAGCCGTCGTGATGGTGAGCATCGTGCTCACCGGCGCCGGGCGAGCCAAAGCCGATTTCACGATGGCTGATCTTCAGGCACCTCGGGCGATGTTTGAGCGACTGCCCGCCTTCGGGCAACGTGCCGTGTGGGCCCAGGAAAACAGCTGGGAGGCACTGACCCTTGGGGCACCGGCAATGCTGTTGTGTCTGATCAGCGGCGTCAGCAGCCCCACAGCAATCGCAGCAGCTTGGATCTGGCCAGGTGTTCGTTTCGTTTACCTGTTTGCCTATGTCGGCAATGTGCCTCCCCTGAGAGGCCTGTGCTGGGCGACGGGAGTCACGGCCGTCGGCATCTGTTACGTGGAGGGACTGCGGGCCGTGATCAGCGCCGCTGGCTGATCAGTCGAAATACAGCAGACTCACCACCTTCCCCATGTCCTCTGCGGTTCGTGCACTGGCCAGCAGGGTTTCACTGTCGTGAAACGCCAGGCAGATCAATTGATCACAACGGTTGATGATCTCCTGATTGCACAAACTGCTGGCCATCGGCAAGGGCAGATCGTCCTGCTCAGGCTTGTCCACAAGGTGCAGGACCCGATCCAGGAGATCTCGAATTTCAGGGACCTGTCGGTCGAGGCTCTGAGGCAACAGCACAGTGAGTTTGGAAGGGTCCACCTCAAGACACCCACGAATCACCGCAGCATTCACGCCCTGGGATCCGGATGTCACCAGAGAATGACCTTCCTGAACGAGAGACCGCGCCACCAACTCGATCAGATGAACCGCTACGACGGGCACATGGCGACTACCGAGGATGGCGATCCTTCTCTGACTTTTGTCCTGCAGAAGAGCGAGTTCCTGCGCAAGCGTGTCAACCCGATCGAGAGCTGGCAGATCCAGTGACTGACCCAAGGAAAATCCGCCGCCTGTTTTCATCGGAAGTTAGCAACCATCAGGCGTGCTGAACCGTCAGATTCAATGCATTAAAGAGCTGATCGAGCTTGCAATGCTCTTCCACGAGACGGAAGGCATAAGTCGCTTTCACCGCCTCGTGCAGCCTCACATGGCCGAAGGCCTGCTCAATCACTCCCACCGTGGCGAGGGTGTCGTGCTCGACCTTGAGCAAGGGCACGTCCAACTCCTCGGCGCGATTGATCAATTGAGGCAGAGGTTCCCCAGCTCCGGTGAGGATCAAACACTGGGTTGAGGCCTCCAGAGCAGCCAGCTGAATGTCGGTGCGATCCGCCCCGGTGACAACAGCCATGTTGCGTCGTTTTCGGAAGAACTCCATGGCCGAATTCACGTTCATCGCCCCGATACTCAGGGTTTCCACCAGCAGTTCTTGACGTTCCTGGCAACAGATCACCCGGGCGTTCAGCCGCCGCACCAACTCGCCGACAGTGACGCTGCGCAACAAGGGGGAACGGGGCATGACGCCGAACACCTGCAAACCCAAACCCTGCAGAGCAGGGACCACTTGACGCTCCAAACTCTCGACTTCCTCGGGGGTGACAGCATTCAGAACCACACCAACCAGGCGTTCTCCAAGGGTCTGCTTGGCGGCCAACAGTGCATCCACGCTGCGGCTGTCCTGCCACAGATGCACCAGCACGACCTTGGCATCCAGACCTGTTGCCAGTTGCGGAAGACTGAGGCCATACAGCAGTCCCTCCTGGAGGCTTCCTGCACATTCCAAAAGGGTGAGGCCTTCACCCGCCTGAATGTGCTGGCGCAGCTCAGCGAAACCTTGGCCGGCATCTAACTCGCCCTGTCCGAGGCGCTGAGCAGCTGTTGTCGGGGACAACAAATGCATCGATGGAATCAGTCGCTCAGGCGGCAGATTCAGGGTTTCACCAACAAAACGAACATCGTCATCGATCAGCGGCTGCGGCAACGGACCCTGGTTCGGATCCCAATCCAAGCTGGTGGCCAAGGGCTTGCCGAACCTGATCTGCTGTCCAGCACGCACAAGCTGCTGGGCAATGCCAAGAACTAGGGCCGACTTCCCACTGAACGGCTCACATGATCCGATCAACAGTGTCGTTCCCATAGAGGTGATGCCTGTCCCTGGTGAATCTAGGCCTGTTCAGGAGCATCTCCGCGATCCATCAACAACCACTGCCAGAAGCCTTCGGGCAGATCAGGCTCCGATCGCTGCTGATGGGAACGATCCATCAACCAGGCCACCAAACGATGGGTCAGCACAACGAAATCAATGTCTCCCTCGGGATGACCAGGGAACCGGAGCTGACAGTCCAAGCTCTCCAAGGGCGCAGCAACCCCGTTCCAGCGGAGCACATAGGAATATCCATCGCGTCCGGAAACCGGACGCAGACCCTGCAGTTCACCACGCCCCAAGATCTGCAGGGCTGCCGAGAGATCCTGTTCACGACGGACACCACCGCAGTAGGGCGCGAACAGAACCAATTGGGCAGCATCTGACACAGCGGGTGCTTGGTCCTTGCTCCGATCGCTTCAAGGATGCCCCAAGCTGGCGCCATGGCCCAGTCCCCCTTTCACGGCAAACGCATCGGCATCACAGGCGCGCGGGGCGCCCTTGGCGCAGCCCTAGCCCGGTGCTTCCGTGCCGCAGGCGCCCACGTGATTGGATTCACCCACGGCTCAACACCTCAAGTGCAACCGGATGGCCCGCACCGATGGGTGAGCTGGAGCTGCGGCAAGGAAGCCAGCCTGGATGCCGATCTTGCCGAGATCGATGTGCTGATCCTGAACCACGGCATCAACCCTCAGGGCAACCAGAGCCCTGATGTGATCGATCAAGCCCTGGAGATCAACACCTTGAGCAGCTGGCGGCTCATGCAGCGATTTGAAGCCATCAGCAGAGCCCTGCCGCAGGGTTGCCCCAGGGAAGTGTGGATCAACACCTCGGAGGCTGAAATTCAGCCCGCCGTCAGCCCGGTTTACGAACTCACCAAGCGGATGCTGGGCCAACTGGTGAGTATCCGCGGGGCGGTGCTCGATGCCTCAGGGCGCGAGGCCTTGATCCTGCGCAAACTTGTGCTCGGCCCATTTCGCTCGTCGCTCAATCCGATTGGAGTGATGGGCGCCGATTTCGTCGCAGCACAAGTGGTGCGTCAGGCGAGCTGGGGGTTTCGCCTTGTGATCGTCACCCCCAACCCCTTGACCTATGTCTTGATGCCGCTGAACGAGCTCGGACGGCGGGTCTACAGCCGAATCCTCAATCGCCCCGGTCCGTAAGGATCTCGCATCCGTCACTCGTGACCAGAACGGTGTGCTCCCATTGCGCCGAGAGGGAGCCATCACGGGTCACGACCGTCCACTGATCCCGCAACGTGCGGCAGGCCTTGCTGCCGGCATTGAGGATGGGCTCGATCGCCAGGGTCATGCCGGGACGCAAGGTGACGTTGGGAAGCTCATCGGTGCGGAAATTGAAGACGGAGGGTTCTTCATGCAGGTTCCGGCCGACGCCGTGGCCGGTGTAATCCTCCACAACACTGAAACCGTTCGCCTTGACGTGGTCCTCAACGGCGCCAGCGATATCCAGAAGCGTGTTGCCCGCTTTGACTTGACCGAGACCAGCCATCAAGGCCTCCTTGGCAACACGGCTGAGGGTCTGGGCTTCCTCGGGGGCATCACCCACGCAGATCGTGATGCAGCTGTCACCGTGATAACCCTCGAAATAGGCGCCCGTATCCACCTTCAAAAGATCGCCTTGCCGAATCACCCGCTTGGGACTGGGAATACCGTGCACCACTTCGTTGTTGATGCTGGCGCAGATGCTCGCAGGGAATCCGTGATATCCCTTGAAACTTGGGGTGGCCCCCATCTCACGGATGCGTTTTTCGGCATAGGCATCGATATCTCCGGTGGTTTGTCCGGGTTCCACCATCCCCATCACCTCCCGCAGCACGGTGGCGACGATGTGGCTGGCCTGGCGCATGATCTTGACTTCGCGTGCCGATTTGATCTCAACACCTCGACGCTTCTGAATCCTCGGCCCGGTAGCTGTCACCTGCCCCTGAGCGGCCTGGGTGGATGCCAGAAGATCAGCAAAGAGATTCATGACCCAACCCAATATCCGTCACGCTATCAACAGCAACCGAATTGATGCCGGCCATGCCGCTGCTTGTGCGCTTGCGCGAACTGCACCGAAACGTTGCACCCTTCGTTCTGGCGCCCCTGCTGGTGACAGTGTTCTCCGGCGTCAGTTATCGATTGGCCCGGGATTGGTTTGGAGCAAGCCGCGAGCAGGTGCACTGGCTGATGGTGGTGCATGAAGGCGAATGGCTTGGATCCACGCTGGAACCGGTCGTCGTGCTCCTCAACGCCATCGGCCTGCTGTGGATGCTGATTACGGGAGCAGGGCTCTTGATGGAGCGATGGGGTCGAAAGGTACACTCATAGTTTGGCGATTCAACGCGGAGCTGGGATGGCAGCCGATTCGAAGGACACAACGGTGACCGACGACAACACCGAAACGGCTGTGGAAACAGCAACTGAGACAACAGCTGCAAAGGCCAGCAATGCTGCCAGTGCTCCTGCTAAGAAGCTCAGCGCCGAGGCCCTCATTCGCGCCTTTGAGACGGCTCAGCAGAAAGACGATCTGCCTGAGATCTACGTGGGCGACACCGTGCGCGTTGGTGTCCGCATCAGCGAAGGCAACAAGGAACGTGTGCAGCCCTACGAGGGCGTGGTGATCTCCAAGCGTCACGGCGGCCTGAATCAGACCATTACCGTGCGCCGAATTTTCCAAGGCATCGGCGTCGAGCGGGTGTTCATGCTGCATAGCCCCCAGGTGGCTTCCATCAAGGTGGAGCGGCGCGGTAAGGTACGTCGGGCGAAGCTTTTCTATCTGCGGGAACGGGTGGGCAAGGCCACCCGCGTGAAGCAGCGCTTCGATCGCTGAGGTTTCGACCTCGTTCAATCAGTTGCCAACAACAACGTTGGCTAGGGGTTCATCGCCTTGCGCCGTTAGTTCAGTTGGTAGAACGCAGGTCTCCAAAACCTGATGTCGGGGGTTCGAGTCCTCCACGGCGCGTCCGATGTTCCCCTTGTGCAGTTTCCCGGTTCTGAGCATGGAGTTGGATCTTCAACCTGGTGATGTTGTGAAGGTGCTGGAATCAGCCGCTCTTGGCTGGGTCCGTGCCCGAGTGATACGCGTCAAGTCCGGCGGCCGCGTGGTCGTTCAAAGTGATCAAGGACGTGAATTCACCGCCCGCGGCAATCAGGTTCGGCTCATCGAGCCTGCAGGATTCCGTCCCTGAATCGTTGGTCCATCGGTCAAATACACCGAAGACCTATTGCCGGTCCCGACGACGTTGTTGTCGGGATTTTTTTATGGCAGCGCAGCAATGACAAAACACGGTTGATCCTCCCTTCAGTTGTTGACGGAGGGCAGGGCAACAGTTGATACTGATCAGGTCGCGCAAGCGACACAGATCAGATTCTTCGGAGCGCGTCTCGCGAGTTCTGAATCAGATCTGGGACCGTAGTTCAACCGGTTAGAGCACCGCCCTGTCACGGCGGAAGTTGCGGGTTCGAATCCCGTCGGTCCCGTTCTCACCACCAAAAGCCTCGATGGTGCGCGTTCGATTGGCCCCAAGCCCAACGGGCACGCTTCATATTGGAACGGCGCGCACCGCTGTTTTTAATTGGCTGTACGCCAAGCACGAGAAGGGGACATTCGTGCTGCGCATTGAAGATACCGACAAGGAGCGATCCAAACCGGAGTACACCCAGAACATCCTCGAGGGCTTGCAATGGCTCGGGATCAACTGGGATGAGGAGCCCGTCATCCAGAGCGAACGGGTGGCTGAGCATCGCGAAGCGATTCAGACCCTTCTCGATCGGGGATTGGCCTACCGCTGCTATGCCAGCGAAACGGAACTCACGGCCATGCGCGATGCGCAGAAAGCGGCCAATCAAGCTCCGCGCTACGACAACCGCCACAGGGCTCTGACGCCGGATCAGGAGCAGGCCTTTCAGGCAGAGGGTCGTGAAGCGGTGATCCGCTTTCGCATTGATGACGCTGCAGAAATCCGCTGGAACGATCTGGTGCGTGGAGCCATGAGCTGGCGGGGCTCTGACCTCGGCGGAGACATGGTGATTGCCCGTCGCGCTCCGGCCGATCAGATCGGAGACCCCCTCTACAACCTTGTGGTTGTGGTCGATGACGCCGCGATGAAGATCAGCCACGTGATCCGTGGTGAAGACCACATCGCCAACACCGCCAAACAACTGCTTCTCTACGAAGCGCTTGGCCTCCCGTTGCCCACCTTTGCCCACGCCCCGCTCATCCTCAATGCCGAGGGACGCAAACTGTCCAAACGGGATGGTGTCACCTCCATCAATGACTTCCGCGCCATGGGATACACCCCTGACGCCATTGCCAACTACATGACGTTGTTGGGCTGGTCCGTGCCGGAGGGCATGGAGGAACGGTTCAGCTTGAGTGAAGCCGCAGCCGTCTTCGGTTTCGACCGCGTCAACAAAGCCGGTGCACGCTTCGACTGGGACAAGCTCAACTGGCTCAATGCCCAGGTTCTGCATGGATGGACGGCGGAACACCTCCTGGAAGAATTGACTCCCCTCTGGTCTGAACGCGGTTGGACGCCCCCCAGTCACACCAGTTGGTGCCTTGACCTCTGCGCCTTACTGGGCCCTTCCCTCACTCTGCTGAAGGACGGCGTCGAGCAGGCTGAACCGTTCTTTGAATGTCCGGAACTCCAGGGGGATGCTCTCGAGCAACTCGCCGCTGATGGAGCCAAAGCAGCCATTGCCGACCTCGTTCAGCGGCTCGAGAGCGAGCCCTGGGATGGAAGCGACATTGATCAGGCCAAATCTTGGCTGGGAGATGCCGCCAAAGCGGCCGGTGTGAAAAAAGGGATTGTGATGAAATCCCTGCGTGCCGCTTTACTTGGACGTCTTCAAGGGCCCGATCTGATCACCACATGGTCACTGCTGGCCAGAATCGGTGATGACCTGCCCCGCCTGCGCCGCTGCCTCGGCTGAGACCAGCGCGTCGTCCTCGGTTTGAACCAAACCGAGAGCTCGAGCCAACGGCTGGGCCGTGAGGCCCTGCAGACCAACCGTCATCAGGATGGTCAGAAAGACCAGCCCCTGAAGGCGTCCCGCCCCAAGGATGCCGGCCTGCTCCAGACGAATGGCAAACAAGGAGGCAACCGCTGCGGTGACGATGCCGCGGGGAGCGAGCCAACCCAGAAACAGACGTTGTTCAAGCCTGAAGGGCAAGCCGATGGTGGCTACACCCACCCCAAGGGGACGCACCACCAGCATCAACGAAAGCACGCAAAGAATGCCGCCCCAACCCAGCGGGCTGAGTTCAGCCCAGGACACGTCAGCAGCCAAAAGCGGGAAAAGCATCGTGATCGCCAACTGCGCCAGTTCCTGAATCAGACCATCGAGTTCAGCGGTGTGGGGTCCTGAACGGCGACCGACAACGATGCCTGCGGCCACGGAAGCGGGGAGGGCTGACTCAGGCAACAGCCATTCACTGACGCCGTACATCAGAAACAACAAACCCAGGCTGAGCTGAAGGGGAAGCCCATTGAGCTGATCAGGATTAAGCCGTCGCAGCAGCTCAGACAGCAGCCAGCCAACGCTCGCACCGATCAGCACGCCGCCACCCAATCTGTACAGCAGGCCGAGCATGACCTCGCGCCAGCCATGCAGATTGCCCAGGGCAAGCTCCAACAGCAGCAGAGCTAAAACGGCGCCGATCGGCTCAAGCACCAGCCCCTCAGCCTCTAGGACTTCACCCAGGGGGGGCGCAAGCCGAATCTGACGCACAAGGGGCGTGACCACCGTTGGGCCTGTGGCCAGCACGATGGCACTGAACACGGCAGCCAGCGACCAGCTGAGACCAGCAAGCCAATGGGCGGCCAACAGACCGCCTCCCAGAGAGATCAACAGACGCAGAGCTGCGATCCGCTGCACGGTGGCCTTGATCGTGTCACCAGGCAGACGGAGATTGAGTCCGCCGTCGAACAGCACCAGGCTGACCAGGAGACCCACCACGGTGCCAAGACCGGAGCCAAGGTCAAGGGGTTCCACCCAACCCAAACCAGAGCGACCGACCAGCAGCCCAGACAGGAGAAGCAACACAACCCCCGGCAATCCAGACGTCGCTGCCAGAAGTCGTGCAGCAGCGCCTGAAAAAACAGTGACGCCCCAGAGGAGGCCCAGACGCTCAGGCGTCATCGATGGAGGAGAACTGGGGTTCCACGCGCACTCCGATCACCGCTTGGGGCCGAACAACCAGATATTCACCCTCCAAATCGCTGATCGGAACGTTGACAAATCCGCCCTGGCTCTCGGCATTGACCACACCTTGATACCACTCCTGAAACGTCTCGAGCTTCGGGAAAAACACCCGTTCGGTCTGCCCTCCAACAAGGTGGAGATGGACGGCATAGCGGCGAGGTGTACGGGACATCAGTTCGGGTAGACATCCGTCAGAGTCCCCACAGGATGACGGATCAGTTCCGGGGCTGCCCAAAGGAAAGGGCGAAGACAGGCATTCCGCGGGGCATAAAGCGGATGACGCGGTTGTCCCGAAGCCGTCCGTCCCAACATCAGAGGATGGGGCGAGTCGGGAACGTAGCGAAGGCGTTCGGGCAGCAACCGCTGAATCGCTTCAAGGACCACCTGAGCACGACCCCGACGCGCCCCATTCACACCCCAACCACACCAGAGATCCATCCCAGGCGTTCGAGACCAGTGGGTGAGCCAGCGGTTCAGGATCACGTCGTTCTGCTCACCGATCGGGTCCTTCACCCGCAGAAGTGCCGCGGGAGACGGTGACATCCGGGCGAACAAATTGAGCACCAGCAACTCCCGGTATCCCCATTGCCTGGTGAAGCCGATCAAACGCCGCAGAGTCGGGTCATCGCGCTGTCCATCAGCTCTGGAGGGGTTCAGCCCCAGGAAGAGCAGGCCACCCGAACCTGTGGCTAGACAGCGCCGCAGCGACCAGCGGTAACAACCATCGCTGCTAAGGGACGCTTCAGACCCCGAGCTGGCGGCGACAGAGCTCAAGGATGCGTTCGCTGGCGTGACCATCACCGAAGGGGTTAACGGCACGGGACATCTCTTCATAGGCCGTGGCATCCCCGAGCAGCCGCGAGGTCTCTTCCAGAATCACACCGGGATCGGTGCCCACCAGCCGAGCCGTTCCAGCATCCACAGCCTCCGGTCGCTCCGTGGTGCGCCTCAGAACCAGCACGGGTTTACCGAGAGCAGGGGCTTCTTCCTGGAGACCACCGGAATCGGTGAGCAGCAGGCAGCACCCTTTCATCGCCGCGACCAGGCGGTCGTAATCCAGAGGTTCGGTCAGCACCACACGGGGATGGCTGCCCAGCAGAGCCTGTAGCGGTTCACGCACCGTTGGGTTGCGATGCATGGGCAGAAGGAGGGCTGTGTCGGGGTAGCGCTCCAGCACCTGCAGCATGCCGGCAGCAATGTCGTGCAGACGCTCACCCCAGTTCTCACGCCGATGCACGGTGGCCAGGATCACCCTCTGTTGGGCCCAATCGAGGCCATCAAACTGGATATTCGGCGCGGATTCCGCCATCAGCAACAACGCATCGATCACGGTGTTGCCGGTCACGGAAATCTCCCCAACCACAGCGGAGGCCTTCAGGTTGGCTTCGGCCTGAGCCGTCGGCGCGAAGTGAAGGGTCGCGATCTGGGAGAGGAGACGACGGTTGGCTTCTTCCGGGAAGGGGTCCAGAAGATTGTCGGTGCGCAGACCAGCCTCCACATGCCCAACAGGGATCTGCTCGTAGAACGCAGCCAGACCAGCGGCAAATGCCGTGGTGGTGTCACCTTGAACCAGAACCAACTGCGGGGGATAAGCCTGAAAGTCCTCCCGCAGCCCTTGCAATGCTGCACAGGTGACATGCGTCAGGGTCTGGCGAGGCGCCATCAGGTTGAGATCCTGATCGGCTTTGAGATGGAACAGATCCATCACCTGGCCCACCATTTCCCGGTGCTGACCTGTCAAGACGACACGGGTCTTCAACGCATCACAAGCCTGGAACGTCCGGATTACCGGAGCCAGCTTGATCGCCTCCGGACGCGTTCCCAGAACGATCGTGACGCGGGGCTGTTCAGCCATTCCATCCAGACGGACCGCAGGAGTTTACGGGCGTCAACCCGGAGAGAACAGTGAGAAATCCTTGCCAGCTCCAGCATCGAGACGATGCTGAAAGAAGATTCCTCGCCATCCCCGTGGCTCAGCCGGTTTTTCCCCCCAGCTTCCCGCCGCGCCCGCCCTCCGTGAGGACATCCGAACCGTCAGTCCGTTCATCCGAGCAATCCGTCCGAACACCGGATCCATCCCTCAGAACCTCGGGCGGATCTCGGGAGCGTCAGAGTCTGGCGCCCAATGCAGCTGCGGATGGCACGCCAAGCCTCGAGGAGATCGTTCGCATCGCCCATGAGGCCGGTCATTCCGATGTCCACCTGGGTGTTGGGGAAGTCCCGCGCTACCGCGCCCGCGGAGACATGCAGGGCACGCAATGGCCTGTGACCCGTGCCGATGTCTTTCAGGCATGGCTGCAGGAAATCCTGACGCCCCAGCAGATTGATGCCTTTGGCCGAGACAAGGAATTCGACGGCTCCCATGCCTTCCCCTTTGTACGGGTGCGGATCAACCTGATGGATTCATGGCGGGGCCCAGCGATGGTGCTGCGCTTGATTCCGCAGACGATCCTCACCATGGAGCAACTGAATCTCCCCAGCGTGCTGCAGAGCCTCGCGGCACGGCCAAAGGGACTGATCCTGGTGACCGGACCGACAGGCTCCGGCAAGAGCACAACCCTGGCGGCCATGATCGACTGGATCAACCGCAACGAGGCTCGTCACATCCTCACGATCGAGGATCCCGTCGAGTTTGTGCACGAAAGTCGCAAGTCCCTGATCCGTCACCGGGAAGTTGGGTTGCACACCCTGAAATTTCACAACGCCCTCAGAGCTGCCTTGCGGGAAGACCCCGACGTGATCCTTGTGGGCGAAATCCGTGATCAAGAAACACTCTCGACGGCACTCGAAGCGGCCCAGACCGGCCACCTGGTCTTCGGAACGCTGCACACCAATTCAGCGGTGAAGACCGTGGAACGGGTCCTCGGCATGTATCCGCCTGAAGAACAGGACAGTGTGCGCCGATCGTTGTCTGAGTCGTTGCTGGGGGTGATCGCCCAGGGATTGATCAAAACAACGGACGGCAAACGGGCGGCTTATCACGACATCTTGATCAACACCGATGCCTGCAAGGACTACATCCAGCGGGGATCACTCGATGAGGTGGAAGAAATCATGGAACGCAGCGGATTTGATGGCATGGTCACCACCAATCAATCGCTTCTGGCCCTGGTGGAGGCGGAACGCATCGACGCAGAAGAGGCGGTGGCCGTCAGCCTCAAGCCCAATGAGCTGGCTCAGGCTCTACGGGGCCGAACTTGATCAGCCTCCGCTGAACACCCGAACCAACAACACAACTGCGATACCCGCAGAGAGACCAATCATGGCCAGGCGCCCGTTCCAGATCTCAGCCTGAGGGGTAAACCCGCGTTTCCAAGCATTCAGTTCTTCGGCCTCAACCGGCGTCGGAGACTCTGATCTCGATTCGGGTTGGTCCACGACGCCGATGCCGAACTCGCGCATCAGCCTACGAGGCTTTCTTAGAAGGGTGGATCGGCTGCGTAAAGCGCATGGGCCTGATCCAAGGGCCAACGGGCTGCCACACCTGATTCAAGAGAGGTTGACCCAGTGGTTTGGGCCAAACGCAGCAAAGCCGCAGCACCAATCATTGCTGCGTTGTCGGTGCAGAACGCAAGGGGAGCGATAGACACAGCAATGCTTCGATCCTGCGCCCGTTCGAGCATGCATCGGCGCAGGCGACGGTTCGCAGCAACACCTCCCACCATCACCAATTGATCAACGCCATGGTCCTCAGCACAGCGGATGCTGCGCTGCACCAGGACATCGGCCACCACCTGTTCAAAACTGGCGGCCAAATCGGCCAGAGGCAGCGGATCAGCGGACTGGCGCAGTGTTTCGACGGTCCGAAGCATGGCCGTCTTCAGCCCACTGAAAGAAAAGTCGTAGGGGTGAAACCCTCCCCCCGGCAGCGAGATCCGCCCCTTGGGCAGGCGGAAGCGGGTGGCATCACCCTTTTCGGCAACAGCCTGAATCGCTGGGCCTCCGGGATATCCGAGACCCAGCAGACGCGCCACTTTGTCGAAGGCTTCGCCCGCGGCATCGTCATGGCTTCGGCCGAGACGTTTCATCCCCCCATCAGCAGCCACCAGGATCAGCTCGGTGTGTCCTCCACTGACCAGCAACACCAGATAGGGAGCCTGAGGAGGGGCATCTCCAAGCATCACCGAGGCCAGATGACCCTCCAGATGATGAATGCCAAGAAATGGACGGTGATGCAGAGCCGCAAGGGTGCGGCCCGTCACCGAGGCCACCATCAGAGCCCCCGCCAAACCCGGAGTGATCGTGGCCGCAATGGCATCCAGCTGCCCCAGAGCGAGACCCGCCTCATCAACAACGGCCTCCACCAATCCAGGCAGAGCCTCCACATGCCGTCGCGAGGCGATTTCGGGCACCACACCGCCCCAGCGGGCGTGCTCCTCCACCTGAGATGCAATCCGCGACGCCAGAACCTCGATCCGCCCATCCGCGTGGCGGCGAAGAACCGCAGCCGCGGACTCGTCACAACTTGTTTCGAGGGCAAGCACTGCATGCATCGAAGCGATGCGCCTCCCCTACTCTCCGACTTGTGACATCTTGCCCTTTCGGGGCACCGTTCAGAGGAATCGTTCCGATGCGTCGTCTCTTCGCCGTCGTGCTTTCAGCACTCCTGGTGTTCGGCTTCGCCCCCGTCGCCAAGGCGGATGTGGCTGGCCTCACTCCCTGCTCTGAAAGCGCCCGCTTCCAGCAGCGTGCCGCTGCTGCCACAACGCCTCAGGCCAAAGCCCGCTTCGAGATGTACAGCCAGGCTTCCTGTGGAGAGGATGGCCTTCCCCACCTGATTGTTGACGGCCGCTGGAGCCACGCCGGTGATTTTGTTTATCCCGGCATCATGTTCCTGTACATCACTGGCTGCATCGGCTGGGCAGGCCGTGAGTACCTGAAAGCAACCCGCGGCAAAAATGCTGCCACCTACGAGATCCAGATTGATCTTGGAATCGCTTTCAAGAGCCTGCTGGCTTCAGCCACCTGGCCACTTGCCGCCTTTGGTGAGTTGACCAGCGGAAAGCTGCTTGAAGATGACAACAAAGTGACCGTCTCCCCTCGCTGAACCAATGAAAAAATTCCTTACCACCGCCCCTGTTGTCGCAGCCATTTGGTTCACAGCCACCGCAGGAATCCTGATCGAGTGGAATCGCTTCTTCCCCGATCTTCTGTTCCACCCGATGTGAACCTATTAGAGATCTTCAAGATTAAAAGGGAACCTTCGGGTTCCTTTTTTTTGTGCCAGAACGTTCGGAGCACCGGCTCCCGCGTTATCCCAACGCCATCAGCGTTTCCACCTGCTGCAAAGCTGATTCGAGATCGTCATTGATCACAACAGCGTCGAATTCATGTTGAGCCTCGAGCTCTTCTCGAGCCCGAATCAAGCGACGCTCGATGGCCTCCTCTGAATCAGTGCCGCGCCCACGAATCCGGCGCTCCAATTCTTCAAAACTGGGGGGGGCCAGAAAAATCTGGAAACCATCCGGGAAACTGCGACGCACCTGGCGCGCTCCCTCCAATTCAATCTCCAGAAGGACAGGTCGCCCTTCAGCCATCTGTTCCTCAACAGGACCGCGAGGGGTGCCGTAGCAATTTCCCGCAAATTCCGCCCACTCCA
The DNA here is from genome assembly GCA_016779825.1 of Synechococcus sp. BS301-5m-G53. GTDB lineage: Bacteria > Cyanobacteriota > Cyanobacteriia > PCC-6307 > Cyanobiaceae > Parasynechococcus. Next base: position 15,631 of record JADHMX010000002.1, read on the forward strand.
AAAAGCCCCCTTCCTCTACCAAGGCATCAAAAGCAGCGCGGTTATGGAAGAAGTAATTGATGCCGTCCTGCTCACCTTGCCGCGGAGCACGGGTGGTAGCCGACACCGAGAGCCAGATCTTGGGATGGCGCTCCAGCAGCTGCTTCACCAACGTTCCCTTGCCGACACCGCTCGGGCCCGTAATCAAGGTGAGCTTGCCACTGGTGGACATCGCAGCGTCTGCGTGGGTCAGCAGAGTAGGAAGTCCCACTGCCCCACACGGTGCTTCAGGTGATCGCCAGCCCAAGCCTGCAGCCCATGGATCTCACCACGCTTCGCGCGGTGCTCTGGGATTTGCGCCCCAAACTGGTTCCCAGCCGTTTCGAAAAAGCCCAACAACCCGACCAGGCCACGATTCAACTGGGTTTCCGCAGTCTGAAAGGGATGGTGTGGTTGGAACTCAGCTGGCAAGCCGAGGCCCCTCGCCTGGTGGAAGTCAAAGCTCCCCCTCGCGGCGGCAGCGGCAGCACCTTCGCGCAACAGTTGCAACACAGCCTCCGCCAGCTGGCTCTCGTGGACCTCCACCAGAGCGGCTTTGAACGGGTGGTGGAATTCCGTTTTGCCCTACGCCCCGGGGAAGCGATCCAGCGGGTTCTTGTGCTGGAGCTGATGGGACGGCACAGCAACCTGCTGCTGCTCGATGAGCAACGCAGGATCATTGCCCTGGGGCGCCAGGTCAGGGAGCATCAATCCCGCATACGCCCTCTCTCCACCGGCGATGCCTACACCCCACCCCCCACGCTCCAGGGGTTGGCACCGGATCGAACGGAAGGCTTCGAACGCTGGCAGCAAAGACTCTCTCTTGTGCCGATCCCCCTGCGAAAGGCTTTTCAGCAGACCTACCAAGGCATCAGTCCAGCCCTGGCGGCACAGCTCGCTGGTGACGACCTGAACAGCCCCGTGGACAGCCTGGATGCAAGACAGTGGAAAGACCTTTATGAACGCTGGTCTCTCTGGCTGGATCAGCTCGATTCAGAGCAATTCACCCTCGTGGTGGAAAACGATGGGCGCTACAGGGTCTGGGGATCACCCAGTGCTGAGGTTGATCCACAACCGTCTCTAGCTCTCCAGCTGGGGACCCTTCACCAGCAATGCCTGGAACAACGGGCCCTGGCGAGGATCAGCCATGAGCTGCGGCAATGCTTGGAGCGATGGCGCAGCAAAGAACAGGCCGCCCATGATGACCAACGCCATCGTCTGGACGCCACCGAAGGCCACGCTGCCCTTCAACGCCAGGCGGATGCTCTCCTCTGTCTCGGCAACCCCAGCCGCGACCAGATCGATGAAGCCCAATCGCTCTATCGCCGTGCCAAGAAACTTCGGCGATCACGCCCGATCCTCGAGCAGCGGCTGGAGCACCACCAGCAACGTCTTGAGCTGATCACGGCAAGCGAAACGTTCGTTGAAGATCAACAGAGCGCAACCTGGCAGGACTGCGAAGCACGGCTCTCAGCTCTGAAGGATCTCCGGGACGAACTCGAGGAGTTATTGCAACCCAAGGAGCGCCGTCGCGACGCACGACAGCAGCGTCGACGGGATCAGCCCACGCCTCTGGAAATGATCACCCCGGGGCAGCTCACGGTTCAGGTGGGCCGGAACCATCGTCAGAACGACTGGATCTCGCTGCGTCAAGCCCGCAGCGGCGACCTCTGGTTCCATGCCCAGGAATGTCCTGGAAGCCATGTGGTGCTCAAGAGCTCCAACGGACTGGCTGAGGAATCAGACCTGGCCATGGCGACGGATCTGGCGGCCTATTTCAGTCGAGCTCGGGGCAACAGCCGCGTGGCAGTGGTGATGGTTCCCACCGATCAATTGCAACGGATTCCCGGTGCCGGCCCAGGAACCGTGCGCCATGGCCAAGCTGAAATCCGCTGGGGTGATCCCCAGCGAGCGGAACAACAGCTGCTAGCCCCTAGCCTGAACCCACAAACGGGCTGACCTGTTGCGCCGCCCGACCCGCGTCCGTGTCTGAGCGCCCCGACGGCCCACCAGCTCTGCAGCCACCCCCACCCATCCGCATTGGAAGGGCTCCTGGCGATGCCGATCTGCCCAATGAGGTGGAGATGCCCCTGGTGGACCACCTGGAGGAACTACGACAGCGCGTCCTACGCAGCCTCTTGGCCGTGGTGATCGCTGCATTCGCCTGCCTTCTTGGCGTCAAGCCGCTGGTGCGCCTATTGGAAGCGCCAGCGAGCGGCATTCATTTCCTCCAGCTCGCCCCTGGCGAGTTTCTGTTCGTCTCGCTCAAGGTGGCTGGCTATGCCGGCCTCACCTTGGCCCTTCCGTATGTGTTGTTTCAGATCTTGGCCTTTGTTCTGCCTGGTCTGACCGTCCGCGAACGGCGCCTGATCGCCCCTGCCGTCGCCGGCTCAGCCGTTCTTTTCATGGCAGGCCTGGCTTTCGCCTGGTGGGCGCTGGTGCCGGCCGCACTGCGTTTTTTGGTGAGCTACGGCGCCGATGTCGTTGAACCGCTCTGGTCGATCGAGCGCTATCTGGATTTTGTTCTGCTGCTGATGCTGGCCACAGGGCTGGCGTTTCAACTCCCTGTGCTGCAGCTTCTGCTTGGGGCCCTGGGGTTGGTGCGCTGGCGCCCGATGCTCGGAGCGTGGCGCTGGGTTGTGCTGGGATCAGCCCTGGCTGGGGCCGTGCTGACACCATCCACGGATCCGATCACGATGTTGCTGCTGGCTGGAGCCATCACAGCCCTGTTTCTGATCGGCGTCGGCCTGGTCGCTCTGACTGAATCCCTCAGACCAAAAATTCCTTAATCAGCGTTTCTGCCTCGGGCCCCGTCGCCTCCAGCGGAAGACTCAACGCCTTCCCCAGGCGCGGTTTGTCGCGGGTGGAACCGAGCCAATGACGCACTTCACCCGCCAAACCAAGACGATTCACAACATCCAGCACTTCACCGAGATGCTGTCGATAGGCCTCAAGATCCATCGGAAACGACTGTTGCTCGAGATAAGCCCACATCACTTGGAGGTACAACCGACGGCGTCGCACCACCAACTGAAGGTCGTAAGTCGCCCGCCAGCGCTGGCGTAGACAGCCAATCACCTCGTCGACACTGAGCGGCGGCTCGGGCACGGCGCTGGCGATATCAAGCACAGAAGCTGAAGCGGCAGGGACAGGAAGACACCAGTCGTTGCAAAGCTTGACAGGCACTTAAGCATCCATAATGGACGCCAATCCGACCTGGATGAACGTCCGCCATGACCCAACTCTCCTCGAGCGATGTGCCCGGAATGGGTCGTCGTCAGTTCATGAATCTGCTGACGTTTGGCTCCGTGACCGGTGTGGCCTTGGGAGCCCTCTACCCGGTGGCGAACTACTTCATCCCCCCCAAAGCTGCCGGCAGCGGCGGTGGCACCAGCGCCAAGGATGAGCTGGGCAATCCGATCACAGCCAGCGGCTGGCTTTCCAGCCACCCCGAGGGCGATCGCAGCCTGGTACAAGGCCTAAAGGGTGATCCCACCTATTTGATCGTTGAAGGCGAGGACGCCATCGGCAGCTACGGCATCAACGCCATCTGCACCCACCTCGGCTGCGTCGTTCCCTGGAACAGCGGTGCCAACAAGTTCATGTGCCCTTGCCACGGCAGTCAGTACGACGCCACCGGCAAGGTGGTCCGTGGCCCTGCCCCTCTCTCCCTGGCCCTGGCCAACGTCAGCGTGGAGAACGACAACGTGTTCATGAGCCAGTGGACTGAGACCGACTTCCGAACTGGTGATAAGCCCTGGTGGGCCTGATCTTTCCCTCCCTTACGCCTGCATACCCTCACCGTCCCATGCGTCGTCACCTCTCCCTTCTCCTTGGATCGCTGGTCATCGGACTGGCTCTGCTGATTGCCCCATCTGCCAGCTGGGCCTACCCCTTCTGGGCTCAACAGAACTACGACAGCCCCCGGGAAGCCACCGGCAAGATCGTTTGTGCGAACTGCCACCTGGCCAAAAAGCTGACCCAGGCTGAAGTCCCCCAATCCGTTCTGCCTGACAGCGTCTTCACCGCAAGCATCAAGGTTCCCTATGAGAAGGGTCTTCAGGAGATCGGTGCTGACGGCAGCGACGTGGGCCTGCAGGTGGGCGCTGTTGTGATGCTTCCCGATGGCTTCACCCTGGCTCCACAGGACCGCTGGACCGACGAGATCAAGGAAGAAACGGAAGGCGTCTACTTCACCCAGTACAGCGACGACCAGCCCAACATCCTGCTTGTGGGACCGATCCCTGGTGACGAGCACCAAGAGATCGTCTTCCCTGTTCTGTCTCCTGATCCTGCCACCGATAGCAACATCCACTTCGGCAAGTACCAGATCCACGTGGGTGGCAACCGCGGCCGTGGCCAGGTGTATCCCACCGGTGAGAAGAGCAACAACACCGTCTACACGTCCCCGGCCAGCGGCACCATCGCCTCCATCGAACCCGGAGACAACGGCGCCAGCGTTGTCAGCATCAAGGCGGCTGACGGCAGCAGCGTGACTGAGACCATCCCGGTTGGTCCTGAAGTTCTGGTCAGTGTTGGTGACAGCATCGAAGCCGGTGCTGCCCTGACCAACGACCCCAACGTGGGTGGCTTCGGCCAGGTGGACGCGGAAATTGTTCTGCAGAACCCCGTTCGGATCTATGGCTTGCTCGCCTTCTTCGCTGCCGTGGCTCTGGCTCAGATCATGTTGGTGCTGAAGAAGAGGCAGATCGAAAAAGTTCAGGCAGCTGAGGGCGTCTGATCGCTATGGCTGTTGAAGCCCTCTTTCCCCTGGCGACCTTCCAGTCGCCAGGGGAATTTTTGCCTCATACCGAGAACTGGTTCCTTCCCCTGCGTTGGTACGGCCTGCTGATTGCGACGGCTGTGCTGATCGGGCTGAACCTTTCCAGTCGCCTGGCCAAGCTGCGTCACCTCGAGAACGGCCTGATCAGCGATCTGTTGCCCGTGCTCGTGCTGTTTGCCGTCATCGGAGCGCGCATCTACTACGTGGCTTTCGAATGGCAGAACTACGCCGCCAACCCACTCAAGGCCCTGGCCATTTGGGAGGGAGGAATCGCTATCCACGGTGCTTTGCTGGCGGGAACAATCACCCTGATCCTGTTCTGCCGCTGGCGTCGGCAACCCTTCTGGGATGTGCTGGACGTTCTGGTTCCTTCCGTGGCCTTGGGACAGGCCATCGGTCGCTGGGGGAATTTCTTCAATTCAGAGGCCTTTGGGGTTCCGACTGATCTGCCGTGGAAGCTGTTCATCCCGGCGCAGAGCCGGCCGGTGATTTACAGCACATCGGAATTTTTCCACCCCACGTTTCTCTATGAATCCATTTGGAACCTGCTGCTCTTCGCAGTTCTGCTGCTGCTCTTTCGCCGCGGGCTGAAAGCTCCTGGAAAACTCCCATCGGGCGTCATGAGTTGCGTGTATCTGGTGGGGTACAGCCTCGGCCGTGTCTGGATCGAAGGTCTGCGCATTGATCCTCTCTGCATCGGTTCGCTTCCCCCGGCTTGCGAAGGGGGAATCCGCATCGCCCAATTGATGAGTTGCGCCTTGGTCGCGCTGGGCATGATCGGGCTTTGGTGGCTATACGGACGAAAGCGACCCTTGCCTGATCCATCAGGCCAACGCAGTTGAGTCAAGTTGTCAGTTTCGTCGGCGCAGGCCCGGGTGCCCCAGACCTGCTCACCCTTCGCGCAGCTGAACGTCTGAAAAAGGCCGATGTGCTGATCTGGACCGATTCCCTGATCTGTCCAGCCATCGCAGATCTGGCTCCCGCTGATTGCGAACGGATCCGCACCAGCACGACCACCCTCGAAGACCTGATTCCTCTGCTGATCGATCGGCACCGCCAAGGCAAACGCGTGGTTCGGCTCCACGACGGAGACACGGCGCTCTACAGCGCCATCAATGAACAGATCTGCGCCCTTAGTGACGCTGACATCCCGGTGGAGGTGGTACCTGGGATCAGTGCCTACCAAGCCGCAGCCGCCTTTCTCTCCAGCGAACTCACCGTTCCAGGCGTGGTGCAAACCATCGTTCTCAGTCGTGCCGGAGGACGCACTGGCGTGCCGGAACGGGAACAGCTCGATCGACTGGCAGCCTTGCGCGCCAGCCTTTGCATCTATTTGAGTGCACGACATGTGGAAGAGGTGCAAGCCACCCTTCTGGAGCACTACCCCGCCGATACCCCCGTGGCCATCGGGCATCGGGTGAGCTGGCCCGATCAGATGCTGACGGTGGTGCCTCTCAGGGAGATGGCGGCGGTGAGTCGAGAACGCAACCTGATCCGAACAACGCTTTATGTGGTCAGTCCAGCCCTAGCCGGTGGCCCTCAACGCTCACGCCTCTACTCCCCCGACCACGACCACCTATTCCGTCCCAAAGCCCAATAGGCGGTGGTTTAGGATCGATTTGTGCGGGCGATTAGCACAGTGGTAGCGCACTTCCTTCACACGGAAGGGGTCACTGGTTCGAATCCAGTATCGCCCATATTTTTTGATGGCATTTAGCTCTTCGGTGTTCACCAAGGGCTGTCTGAATTGAGCAATTGGCCTAAGTTCGATCTGAATAGGTCGACTTACCCATTAATGGACGATCTGAGTCTTGCGGACGACCAGAGCAAAGCCACGGGCCTGGTGCAAGCAGGGCGTCAGCTGGCCGAGGCGCGGTCTGCAGCAGGCCTGAGCCAGGAGCAGCTCGCCAGCCAGATGCACATGGGTGTGGAGCAGCTCGCCGCACTGGAGCGAGGCGATCAGAACGAACTGCCTGAACCCGTCTTCATCAAGGCGATGGTGCGCCGTCTCAGCTCTCATCTGGGCTTGGATGCCGACGCAATGGTGCAGACCCTGGGCACCCTCAACGCGAGCAAGCCAACACGACCGACACCCGGCCCAACAACCCGAGCATTCACTCCTCGGGAAAAGGCACCACTCAATCCACTCCCCCTTCTGGCCCTCGCCGGGATTGCAGGGCTCGGGGTTGTTGTGTGGGGCAATGCTTCTGAGTTGTCGCGCTTTGCCCAGGGGCTGAGGCCTGCTCCTCCAACCCCTGAGCAAAACGAGCCGACTTCTTCACCTGAAATCAAAACAGATCCCGACGTTGCCGAGGCTGCGGTTGACCTCGATGCACGCATCGTTCCAGCCCCGCCGACCGCAGACTTGGGGCTCAAGATCAGCAGCAGCGAACCCAGCTGGATCGCCTTACGGCGCGAGGGAATCGTGGAATTCGAAGGTCTCTTGAACGGTGAACGCAGGATTGAAGATCCCGAACTGGTTGAGATCTACGCCGGACGGCCTGATCTGGTTCAGCTGAGTTCACCCGACGCCGAGACACGAACCCTTGGCGATGTGGACGACATCCGCTGGATCCCCCTCACCCCTGAACGCTGACGCGCAGATTCACCCCGACCGCCTCCATCACCACCTCAGCGCAGCTCTCCAAGCTCCACTGCTCAAGGCTGACGTTCTGGTTGATCCGCTCAGGGACGATTTCCAAATCCAGAGTTCCCTTCACCGCATGAATGCGGAGTGCTGAGATCACAGGCTCAGGCCTGCGATCCAGTGCCGCGGCCAAGCGCAGCAGCAGGGCCATCTGATGCACGCAACGACGGTTGTCTCGGTTGGCCAAGAGCTGCCAGGACTCATGGCGTTTCTTCGGCAAGCTGCGGCGGTGATAGCGAGCAATCGCCGCCACCATCAGATGCTCCGCTTCGGAATAGCCCAGCAACTCACCATGACGAATCAAATACCAGGTGTGCTTGTGGTAAGCGCTGATGTTGATGTGCTGGCCACAGGAATGGAGCATGGCGGCAGCCCAAAGCAGCTCGCGCCCTTCGCCACTGTCGTCGTGCATCACTCCTCGCGTGGCGTCGTAAAGGCTTAGGGCATGGCTGGCGACCCGTTCAGCCCTGCTCTGGTTCACCGCAAAGCGCTGAACCTGATGAATCACGGTGCGTTGCCTGATGCTGCTCTGAAAGCTGAAGCGGTCTTCCAGAAGCCCCTGGCGAAGCATCCAATCAACGATCAAACCTTCCCTGAGCGCCCGCTCACTGAGCACGAAATCCTCCACACCCAGCATCTTCATGGTGGTTTGCAGGATCAGCGCACCGGGAACAATGATCTCGGCCCGACGATCATTGATGGGAGCCAACTCCCGTCGCTGCGCAGGGGTCATCGTGATCAGACGATCGACCACCTGGTCGAGGCGCTGCCGAGTGACGCGGTACCCATGCAATTTGCGGGGTGGGCGCTCCTCTTCACTCGCCGCAAGGGAGCCAATGGCCATCGCCGTGCCGCTGGTGGCCACCAACACAGGGGTTTCACCGGGTTTGATCCTGCGACGCACTTTGTCGACCGCAGGTTCAAGCGACCCCTGAATGAAGGCCTGCAGAAACGATCGTCGTTGAGGGGGCATCGGATCGTCCTGAACGAAGTCCCGCTGGAGTCGCACAGCACCGACACGGGTGCTGGTGAGGGCGCGGGCATCGCGACCATCAGCAAGGATCAGTTCCGTGGAGCCACCGCCGATGTCGAGCAGAAGATGCGGACGATCTCCAAACGGCATTCCTGAGAGGACGCCCAGATAGATCAGACGGGCCTCCTCGGGTCCGCTAACCAAATCCACCTCCATCCCCAGATTGTCGAGGATGGTCTGGAGGAAATCGCGACCATTGGGTGCTTCACGAACGGCACTCGTCGCCGCTGTGACGATCTGCTCAACCTGATGGCTGGCGGAGAGATCTCGGAACTGGCGAAGGGTTTCCAGCCCCCGTTGCATCGCCGCCTCGGTGAGTTCACCGCTCTCGGGATCACGCTCCCCGAGACGCGTGGTGGCCTTTTCGGCCTGAATGATCCGAAACGTGCGCAGCTTCGGATCAACGGCTGCCACCAGAAGATGAAAGGAATTGGTCCCGATATCGATGGCGGCGATCCGTCGTAGATCACCGTTCACTGCCAGAGGCACGCCGTTGTTCTGTTCCGTTGGCTGGGCTGGGGCCTTGGCATCCAGCATCAACGTCAGAGCGGCAATGAAATCCACTCTGCCACTGACGGCCCAGTCCATTTAGCCCTGACTAGGGTTCTTCAAATCCCGTTGATTGTGATCAGCAGCTCTGCCCGTCTTCAGCCCTGGATCGAACTGCTTCGCTGGAACAAACCCACCGGCCGGCTGATTCTGCTGATCCCAGCAGGCTGGGCCCTCTGGCTGAATCCAAGCGCTCCTCCAAGTGTTGTGCTGATCCTGCAGATCCTGCTGGGGGGCCTGGCGGTGAGCGGCGCAGGCTGCATCGCCAATGACCTGTGGGACCAGCGGTTCGACGGCCAGGTGGAACGCACAAAACGTCGGCCTCTGGCCAGAGGTGCGCTGCAGCGAGGCCCAGCCTTGGCTTTGCTGCTGATCTTGCTGGGCCTCAGCCTGGCTGTCGTGCTGAGTCTGCCGGCCGCCAGCCTCAGGCTCTGTCTCGCCTTGGCCAGCACGGCCGTGCTGCCGATCCTCGGCTATCCATCGGCAAAGCGGTGGTTCGCCTTCCCCCAGGCGGTCTTGGCGCTGTGCTGGGGCTTCGCGGTACTGATCCCCTGGGCCGCTGCAACGGCCTCCTTGAGCTGGAGTCCTGCCCTGGTGTGCAGTTGGCTGGCAACCGTGGTCTGGACCTTCGGATTCGACACGGTCTACGCCATGGCCGACCGACGTGACGATGCGAGCCTCGGCCTGCGCAGCAGCGCCCTGAGCCTCGGATCCCGTGTGGTGCCTGTGGTGCGGGGCTGCTACCTCGTGACAGCCGTCACCCTTGCCATTGCGGCCTGGTCGGCTGAGATCCCAGCACCGTTCTGGCCGCTCTGGTTGCTCGCCACAGTCTTCATGCAGATCAGCTGCAATCCCCTGAACAAACAGGACGCCTCCATGGGCACCTACGGGCGGCATTTTTCACGCCAAGTGCAGGCGGGGAGCCTGCTTTGGCTTGGACTGGTTCTGGCCAGGGGATGGGGAGCGTGACGCGCATCACCCCGGCACCACCGCTCCGCGAAGGAGACCGTGTGGCCTGCGTGGCCGCTAGCTCAGCGCTGCAAGACGACACCAAACTGCAGCATGGCATTGAGGTTTTGCAGAGCTGGGGGCTCAACGTTCAACCCCAGACCTTGGCCACACGACGGTGGGGCTACTTCGCTGGGCGTGATGAAGCGCGCCATGCCGATCTGCATCCGGCCGAAACCCCGGCGCTGCTCGCCTGTGCCCGCGGTGGATGGGGTGCTGCTCGGCTGCTGGAGCAGCCCATCCGCTGGCAGAGCGGATGGCTGCTGGGCTTCTCCGACGTGACAGCTCTGCTCTGGGCCCGTCAGGCAGCAGGGTTTGCAGGTGGCATCCATGGCCCCTTGCTGACAACGCTTGCTGAGGAGCCGGAATGGAGTCGTGAACGCTTGCGCAACCTGCTCTTCGGCAACGCCGTTCCGGAACTGCGCGGTCGTGCTGGTGGAGGAGGGGTGGGGACCGGTCCCCTGCTTGTGGCCAATCTCACCGTGGCCACCCACCTGCTGGGAAGCCGTTTCGTGCCCCCTCTCAAGGGAGCCGTTCTGGTGCTGGAGGACGTGGGCGAAGCCCCTTACCGCATTGATCGGATGCTGACCCAATGGAGGCTGAACGGAAGCTTGCAGGGCTTGGCGGGTCTTGGGTTTGGCAATTTCGAGGGATGCGCCGATGAGACGAGAGACCCATCTGAAAGCTTCAACCTCGAGCAAGTTCTTGAAGAACGCACGGCCGATCTCGGCATTCCAAGGGTGCTGGACCTGCCCCTTGGTCACCGATCAGGCAATGCAGCCCTGCCCATTGGAGCGATGGCACGTCTCGACGGCCAGACCGGCCGGCTCAGCCTGCTGCCCTGAGGGCGAGCACCGCTTCCGCCACGGTCAGGTCAAACGGTGTGGTGACCTTGATGTTGGCGGGTCCAGCATCCAAGACCTGCACAGGCCATCCCAGACGCTCGTACAACGATGCGTCATCGGTCACCGTCCAGTCCTGGGCAACCGCCTCAGCGTGGCCGCGACGCAGCTGATCAACGGCAAAGCCCTGGGGCGTCTGCGCCGCCCATAACTCCGATCGATCCGGCGTGTCGCGAATCACGGCGTCGGATCCCACACGCTTGATCGTGTCGCTGACGGGTGTTGCGGCAATCAGCGCCGTGCCGGCCTCCACCGCGACAGCACAACGGTCAAACAATTCCGGTTCAGCCAGACAGCGCGCTCCGTCATGAATCAGGACGTAGCGAGCCTGCTCCGGCAATCCCGCCAGACCACACAGCACCGACTCCTGCCGCGTGCTGCCGCCTTGGATCCAGTGCACCGGCTTGCTGGGTGCATCCAGCACCGCGAGGATGGCCTCTCGGTCGACCTCCTGACCGACGATTCCGATCCATTCAATCCGCTCAGCCCGCAGAGCTGCCTCAAGAGTCCAGGCAATGACCGGGCGTCCGGCCAACGGCAGAAGCAGCTTGTTGCGATCCGCACCCATGCGCCGACCGCTTCCTGCTGCAGCAATCAACAGATGCACAAGCGACTCCTGCCCCGGGCAGGCGTAAACGACCTCCATACAATCAGCTCGCACCATGGATCGCGGCGCTGCATGCGAGTTCTTGCTCTGAGCCCGGGTTCGCTCGAAGATCAGCTGGACCGTCTACCGGCTCTGGCTGAAATCTGCCGGAAGCTCAACGCCACACTGCAGGTGGCCTGTGATCCCCAGAAGGCAGCTCCCTGGAAGCTTTTGCCCTGCCTTGAGAAGTTGTTGCCCTTCAGCTTCGAGGCCAACCCCACCCTCGCTGACTGGGCCAACCTGCTCGGCTGTGTGCGAGAACCTGACTTTCAGTTGTGCATCAACTTTGCGGAAGGACAGCAGGTGAACCTGATGCTGTCGATGAGCCATATCCCCAAACGGTTGGCAGTTGCGGGTTTTGCCTGCACCGACAGTGTGACCCTCGGCCCCGGCTGGACGGCTCAGCGTTTTGCACCCTTTCTCAAGGCCCTGGGCCTTGAGCTCGAGGCCGATCAGTTCCGCCTGCCCCTGGCTGCAGGAATTCTCGATGAAGTCCGAGAAGCACTACCCAGCGGCGATGGCCCCCTGCTGCTGCTCTCCCCATCCGGGAAAGGCAATGACTGGCCTGCATCGGAATGGCACAAGCTTCCAGACACGATCAAAAGCCGCTTACCAGCGCTGCGCAGCATGGTGCTTCCAGCTGAGCTCAGCCTGACCAAACGAGCAGCACGGATTGCCTGTGCTGATGTCGTGCTCAGCAGCTGCCCGGTTTCACAGCGCCTGGCGGCCTATTGCGGCACCCCACTCGTTGCCCTTGGAGCCGAGGCCACAGACCTCCCCGAGCGCCAGGAGATCCGCTGCCTGGGCCGCCCGCAAGATCTCGCCACGCTGCAGAGCAGTGATGTGCTGACGGCCCTCGGTTTCTGAGGAGACGTCCCATGAGACGGCGCCGAGCCAGGGGACACCTAAAGCTGATCACGGCGCCATGGCGCGGCCCGATCAGTGCCCTCAGTGCCGTGATCTTCGCGGGTGCCCTGGGATACCGGATCACGGAGGGATGGGACTGGGGCGATTGCCTCTGGATGGTGCTGATCACCATCAGCACCATCGGCTTTGGAGAAGTCGCCCCCCTTTCCCCTCCAGGCCGCCTGGTCACCGTCTTGATCGTGGTTGGGGGCTTGGTGGTTGTGCAATTGGCCATCCAACGCGTTCTCGGGCTGAAGGAGTCGGGATATTTCCGCAGACTGCGGGAGTTCCGCTTTCTCCGCATGCTGGAAGGCCTGCACGACCACGTGATTCTTTGCGGCTACGGCCGAATCGGACAGGAGATTGCAGCCCAACTGCAACGGGACGCGGTGCCACTCGTTGTGATCGAAACCGATCCAGAACGACGCGCCGTGGCCGAAGAAAATGGCTTTTGGGTGCTTCAGGCCGATGCAACCCTCGATGAAACCTTGCTGGACGCAGGCCTCGAACGCTGCTGCAGCCTCGTGGCAGCCCTTCCCAGCGATGCCTCGAATCTGTATGTGATCCTCAGCGCCAAGGACCTGAGACCGGATTGCCGCTTGATTGCCCGCGCCAACAGCGATGAAGCAGCGGCAAAGCTGCGGCTCGCAGGCGCCACTGTGGTGGTCAGTCCCTATGTGGCCGGTGGTCGGGTCATGGCCGCATCCGCTTTACGACCTCTGGCCCTCAACTTCATGGAGCTGCTGGCGGGCTCCGACTATGAAATCGAGGAATTCCAACTCAGTAACAACCCTCTTCACCTGATGGAGATCCGCGGGAGGAGCCTGGCGGAACTGGAGCTGGGCCGTCGCAGTGGGGCCATGGTGCTGGCGATCCGGGACAACGGAAAGCTGATCGCCAATCCAGGGGGCGACACCCAGATGGCACCGGGGCAACTCCTGATTGTGCTGGGAAGCAAGACCCAACTCGCCACCTTTCAGGGGTTACTTGGCGAAGCCGTCGACACGATTGAATCCATGCCGGGTTGAGGTTGATCACGACGGCTCCGTACGATCCTGCGATCAACGGTGCCCCCATGTCTTCCAGCGCTTCTCTTGCCGGTCAGACCGCCCTGGTGACGGGAGGGGGGCGCGGCATCGGCCGGGCGATCGCCCTGGCCCTTGGCGAAGCGGGTGCAGAAGTGGTTGTGAACTACTCCAACTCCGCCGCTGCAGCAGATGAAGTTGTCGCTGCAATCACCACGGCAGGGGGCCAGGCCTACGCCCTGCAGGCGAATGTGTCGATCGAAGCAGAGGTGGATGGCCTGATCAAAACTGTGCTCGAACGCAGCGGCCGTCTGGATGTGTTGGTGAACAACGCCGGCATCACACGGGATGGCCTGCTGATGCGGATGAAAACCGACGATTGGCAATCGGTGATCGACCTCAACCTCAGTGGAGTGTTCCTTTGCACGCGAGCCGTGGCACGCCCGATGCTGAAGCAGAAGAGCGGTCGGATCATCAACATCACCTCCGTCGTGGGACTGATGGGCAACGCTGGACAGGCCAACTACGCCGCGGCAAAAGCCGGCGTCATCGGTCTCACCCGCAGCACCGCCAAGGAGCTCGCCAGCCGAGGCATCACCGTGAATGCGGTGGCTCCAGGGTTCATCGCCACCGACATGACCAAGGACCTTGATGCGGAGGTCATCCTCAAGGACATTCCCCTGGGAACCTTTGGCACCCAGGAGCAGGTGGCCGGTGCCGTGCGTTTTCTGGCCGCCGATCCAGCCGCGGCATACATCACGGGTCAGGTGCTGCAGGTGGATGGCGGAATGGTGATGGCTTGAGCCAAGGCCTCAGGACTCAAGGGGTTGGGCCAGCTCATCCCGCAGGCGACGGATGCGCTGGAGCAGCCGAAGCCGGCGGCTGCGGGCCGTAGCGGTCAGAAAGATGCGCAGGGGCACGTAGACCAGGGCCATCGAACCGGCCAACCCCGCCATCAGAACAAAGAAAAGTGCTCCGGATTCACCCATGACCGGACCCTAATCAGTCCGCTTAAGGGAGGCATCCAAGCCGCTCCAACCATTCGGCTTTCCCCACCACAAGGCCTCTCCACGATCACCACATCGCTGTGGGACAGTGACCAACGGCGTCCCCGCGACTATGGCCAAACTCCTTTCTTTCTCTGACGAATCCCGCAGCGCCCTCGAGCGGGGTGTTGATGCACTCGCCAATACCGTGCGCGTCACGATCGGCCCCCGCGGTCGCAACGTTGTGCTCGAAAAGAAATTCGGCGCACCCGACATCGTCAACGACGGCGATTCGATCGCCCGTGAAATCGAACTCGACGACCCGTTCGAGAACCTCGGCGCCAAGCTGATGCAGCAGGTGTCCTCCAAAACCAAGGACAAAGCCGGCGACGGCACCACGACCGCAACCATCCTGGCTCAGGCACTGGTGCGGGAAGGTCTGCGCAACACCGCTGCTGGGGCGAGTCCTGTGGAACTCCGCCGCGGCATGGAGAAGGCCGCTGCACAGATTGTTGCGGGACTGGGCGAGCGGAGCCAGGCCGTCGCCGGCGATGCCATTCGTCAGGTGGCCACAGTGAGCTCCGGTGGTGACGACGAAGTCGGTCGGATGATCGCGGAGGCGATGGACAAGGTGAGCACCGATGGAGTGATCACGGTTGAGGAGTCGAAGTCGCTAGCCACGGAACTCGAAATCACCGAAGGGATGGCCTTCGATCGGGGCTACAGCTCCCCTTACTTCGTTACCGATGCCGAGCGTCAGGTCTGTGAATTTGAAAACCCGCTGATCCTGCTGACCGATCGCAAGATCAGCACGATCACTGATCTTGTCCCCGTGCTGGAGACCATTCAGAAGAGTGGTTCTCCGCTCCTCATCCTTTCTGAGGAAGTGGAAGGCGAAGCCCTGGCCACCCTGGTGATGAACAAGAGCCGTGGCGTTCTGCAGGTGGCAGCTGTTCGTGCACCCTCCTTTGGGGAACGCCGCAAGGCAGCCCTGGCTGATATCGCCATCCTCACGGGCGGAACGCTGATCAGCGAGGACAAGGCGATGACCCTCGAGAAAGTGACTCTCGAGGATCTCGGCAAAGCGCGCCGCGTCACCATCAGCAAGGAGAGCACCACGATCGTCGCCACGGATGACCATCGCCAGGCGGTGAGCGAACGCGTCAGCGCGATCCGACGCGAACTGGAGGCCACCGAATCCGACTACGACCGCGAAAAGCTCCAAGAGCGGATCGCAAAGCTGGCCGGCGGCGTGGCCGTGATCAAGGTCGGTGCGCCGACGGAAACCGAACTGAAGAACCGCAAACTGCGGATCGAGGATGCCCTGAATGCCACCCGTGCCGCCGTCGAGGAGGGCATTGTTGCCGGCGGCGGCAGCACCTTGCTGCAACTCGCCGACAACCTCGGCGCGCTGGCTGCATCCCTGAACGGCGACCAACGCACCGGCGTTGAGATCGTGCAGCGGGCACTGACGGCGCCGATCCATCAGATCGCCACCAATGCCGGTCAGAACGGTGACGTGGTGATTGCTGGCATGCGCAGCAGCGGCCAGGGATACAACGCCCTCAGTGGTGCCTACGAAGACCTGATGGCTGCTGGCATCGTTGATGCAGCCAAGGTGGTTCGCCTGGCCGTGCAGGATTCGATTTCGATCGCATCGCTCCTGATCACGACCGAAGTTGTGATTGCCGACAAGCCTGAACCTCCTGCACCAGCTCCCGCCGGAGACGGAGACCCGATGGGTGGTATGGGTGGAATGGGCGGCATGGGCATGCCCGGGATGGGCGGCATGGGCGGCATGGGCATGCCCGGGATGATGTGATCAGCTGATCATTCCCTGGCAATAGGCGGTCACCTGGAGATCCACTCCGGTGATCGCCGTCCCAACCACCACGGTGTCGGCACCGGCCTGCAACGCCAATCGAGCATCCGCAGGAGACGCAATCCCCCCCTCACAGATCAGACGCACCGAGCGTGGAAGTTCAGCACGAAGTTGGGGGAGCAGATCAAGCGCAGGCGGGCGCTGTTGGGCCGTCTCTTCTGTGTAGCCATAAAGCGTGGTTCCAACCCAGTCACAGCCGAGTTGGGCTGCACGCAAGCCGTTCTCCAGCGAATCCACATCAGCCATGAGGGGAGCCCGTAGCTCATCCCGGGTGCGCTGAATCAATGCAGCCAGGTCCTGCCCCGCAGGACGTTGACGGGCTGTGGCATCGATCGCGATCACATCGGCCCCTGCAGACCACACCGCCTGAATCTCTTTCCAGCCAGGAGTGATGTACACCGGGCTGTCGGGGAAGGTGCACTTCCACAGGCCGATGATCAAGGCTTCCGGACAGCGGCGCCGCACAGCACCAATGTGTTCAGGGCTTTCCAAGCGCACGCCCACCGCACCATTGCGCAAGGAGGCATCCGCCATGGCGGCGATCACATCGGGATGGCGCATGGGCGAACCCTGAGGCGCCTGCACCGAAACGATCAGCCCCTGATCCAGGGATTCAGGGTTCGGAATCATGGTGTTCAGGACGCCTTGGGGAACGCGTCATCCTCTCGGCGCGGAAGCCAACGCCGCAGCGATCGGGGCGTGCTGATCGGGGGGGCCGGTACAGGAGCAGCCGAGGAGGTCCGTTGAAGCAGCTTTTCTTCAGCCGCAATCTCTTCCTTCTGTTCAACGATCGTTTCGTCCTCAGCGATCACCGCGTCCTCAACGAACACGTCACCCGCGAAAACGTTCTCTTCAGCCGCAATCTCATCCACCTCAGTTGCAATCTCGGAAGTGAATGAAGGCTCCTCAGAAGGCTTCTCAGCAACTGGCATCGGCAACGGATTCACAGCGGAGGCATCGCTGGCCTCAACCGCTGCGGGGCTGAACTGAGAATCCAAGATTGTCGGCTCAGGCAAGCTCAGGTCAAGCTCAGCAGCTCCTTCAAAGCCATAGCGGTGAACCCACTGACTGATCAGGCGCGACAGCAGGGCTTCGTCGCCTGCGCTCCTGGCTTCCTGGATCTGAAGGGCCAGAGCATTCTGTCGACGCGACGGCTGCTGAAACGGAGAAGAGAGCACGGATTCAGGAAAGTTTGCGGTTGAGCAACGGGCGAATCGCAAGGAACAGCCCGATGGTGAGCAGCAGCAGAATCAGCAGACAGCTGGTGCCAGTGACATCCCCGTAGGGCGCCTCCAACAAAACTGCCGACAGGTCCAGAGGACCTTGGTAGGCCGCTCGAATGGGTTCAATCGCGAAGGTAAGAGGATTCAAGGCCGCAAGCCACCCCAGCCAGGTCGGCATGAAAGAAAGAGGGGCCAAGGCCGTGCTGGCAAACAGCAAGGGCAAATTGGCCACAAAGATCACGGCAATCAATTCGATGTGACCCGGCAAGGCGAACGCGAGGCCGAGGCTGAGGGCTGTGACGGCAAAAACGAGCAACAGAAGCGTCACCAACACCAAGGCAAGGCCGCTGACACCAGGCCATCCGTAGCCGAGCAGGGCTGCGGTGCCCATGATCGCCAGACTCTGCAGCAGGCTCAGCACAGTGATGTAAATCACCGACGCCAGCACGATGGAACTGCGGCTTCGCAGGGGTGCCACGAGCAACCGATTGAGGAAGCCGAATTCACGGTCGAACATCACCGGCAGGCCAGCATTCAGAGCCCCGCTGAATGCTGTGAACACGATGACTCCAGCACCAAGAAAACGGCCGTAGCTCATCCCACCTGGCAGAAGGCCTTCAGGGGCATTGGCGAAGAGCGCACCGAACAGAATCAACCAAATCAGGGGTTGCAGAACCCCGGCGATCAAGGTCGAAGGGCGACGCATCAGCTGAAGAAACAAACGCCGGGTGAGGGCCCACGTCTCCTGACTGAGCTCTGACAGGGCTCCGGCTGGCTGCTGCTGGAGAGGAACGGATGCAGTTGGGGAGGTCATCGTTGGCACTCAACGCATGGATTGACGCTTTTCTTTTTTGACGTCGCGCTGGCCAGCAATGGCCAGTTCAGCGTCCATCAAGGTGCGTCCTGTGGCCTGAAGGTAGACATCATCGAGGCTTGGACGGCTTTGAGCCAGCGCAAAGACAGGGAGTCCAGCAGCTTCGAGGGTCTGGCGCAGCTGGTCGATCACGGCCCCACCCTCAATCACCAGGTTGAGGGAAAAGCCCTGGGATCGGTTCACCACCACCTGTCGCACCCCTTCGAGCGGCTCCAGCAGCGCACGCACCTGGGTCGCCTCCCCTGCGGTGCTGAATTCTCGGACCCGAAGGGTGACGCGATCACCACCAAGACGTTGTTTGAGCTGGTCCGGTGTGCCTTCAGCTATCACACGACCGTCGTCGATGATCGCTATCTGATCCGCCAAGGCCTCCACCTCTTCGAGGTAGTGACTGCTCAGAAGAACAGTGGTGCCCTCCTGAACCAACTGACGCAGCAGTTGCCAGATGGCACTCCGGCTTTCAATGTCCAATCCGACGGTGGGCTCATCGAGCACGAGCAACCGGGGTCGATGCAGCAGACCGGCAGCAAGATCCAGCCGGCGACGCATGCCACCGGAATAGGTGCCGCAGCGACGGTCAATCCAGTCGCCCATTGCGAGTCGTTCAATCAGATCCGCGATTCGCGTCTCGCGTTCGTTGCGCGGCAAGTGATAAAGATCGCCCTGC
The DNA here is from genome assembly GCA_016779825.1 of Synechococcus sp. BS301-5m-G53. Lineage (GTDB taxonomy): Bacteria > Cyanobacteriota > Cyanobacteriia > PCC-6307 > Cyanobiaceae > Parasynechococcus. The sequence continues at coordinate 34,780 of JADHMX010000002.1, forward strand.
AGCTGCAGCAGTTCTCGGCCGCTGAGGATCTTGTCGATGGCCACCTCTTGGGCCACATAACCCATCAGTTGACGCACCTCTCTGGGCTGCGCCAGGGCGTCGACACCACCGACAAGAACCGACCCACTGTCGGGGCCGAGCAGGGTGGCCAGGATTCGCATCGCCGTTGTTTTGCCGGCACCATTCGGACCCAGAAGCCCGTAAAGACACCCTTCCGGGACGGTGAGATCAAGCTCACGCAGTGCCGTAACCGAGCCGTAGGCCTTGGAGATCTTGCGCAGTTCAATCAACGCCATCAGGCACCGTCAGGGACACGCTCGGGCAATTCAGGGAATCTAAAGAGTGCTCATCGCATCCCCGCGAGCTGGGAAAGAAGCTGCATCACCTGGTGGGCAAAGCCCGATGCCAGGTCCGTCCGGCTGAGAATGAGCAGCAGGCACAGACCAAACAGATAGAGAATCGACCAGCGGAACAGAGCCTTGGCGTTCACCAGGCTGTCGGGATCCAGAGAGAGCCGATCAACAAGCTGCAGCAGTCGACCGTTGTAGGGAAGCAGCATCACGCCGTAGAAGGCGCCACCTGAGGGCAGGGCGAACACCCCCAAACCGCTCAGCAGAACAGTGATCCAGCCATAGGTCTTGATCGCTCGTGCCGTCACCACAGGCCCCTTCACCACGGGCAGCATCGGAATCCCAACGGCGCGATAGTCCTCGCGCAACAACAGGGCCAAAGCCCAGAAGTGGGCGGGGGTCCAGACCATCACAAGCGCGAACAGCCACCAGCCCCCAAGACCGACATGGCCGGTGGCAGCAGCGGCCCCCACGAGGGGCGGAATGGCCCCGGCGACCCCACCGACGACGATGTTCTGGGACGTCCGCGGCTTGAGCAAAGCTGTGTAGAGCAGCACATAACTGCAAAGGCCGAGCAGGGACAACCCAGCAGCGAGACAGTTGACGCCGCTCACCAGAAGCATCGCCGCCGCCAGGGTGCAGGCGATGGCGCCAATGAAGGCACTGGTGGGCGACAGCCGACCGGAGGGGAGTGCGCGACCGCTGGTGCGGGCCATTCGACCATCGAGGTCCTGCTCCCACAAGCAGTTCAAAACCCCTGCAGCAGCGGAGGCAAGCGCCCCTCCCCCCAGGGTGCAGACCAGCCGCGGAGATGAGAGAGGCCAGCCCTCACTGAGAGCCATTCCACCCAGAGTGGTGGCCAGCAGCAGAGGAATAAGGCGGGGCTTGGCGACTTCCAGCCAGGCCGGAAGTTTCACCCGCTTGCGGGAGGGAACCACCTCCTCACGAGTCGGACGAACAGTTGCAGTGATTTCAGCCATGACAGGCCTCCAAAGTGGTGTCGTCGAGGACAACGGAACGGGACGGTGAGGGGAGGTCCGGAGAGCGGACCAGAAGCGCCGCCAACAGAGCGATCAGCAGGGCAGCCACCAGCTGATGCGCGACGGTCACTGCGGGTTGCGACAAACCAAGACGAAGGGTGAGAACGCCAAGGGCCACCTGAACCAGCACCAAGAGCACGGCCCCAGCCAGCCAGGGCCACTGCTGGCGAGCCCAACCACCCGCGAGAACTGCTGCAGCGGCGAAGGCGAGCACAACAACGACCACCGGCATCGCCGTCACGCGATGGGAGAGAACCAGCTGGCAGGCCTCTCCTCCAGCCAGGCATCGCTGCCCTGCCCAAGCGGTGGCCATGCGACCACCGAGCAGGCACTGCACAAAGACCGATAACAGGCCAAGCGATGCCCCGATGCGCCACCAGAGCGGAGCGACGACAGCCGCGGGGTGAAGCAAGCGTTGGGTCAGCCCACTAAGGAGCGCCACAAGGGTGAGAGCGAGTGCCAGATGAGCTGTCACCACACCGGAGGGGAGCAGCCGGGTCACCGTCAGCGCACCCAAACCTCCCTGCATCGCCACCAGAACCATCAGGCCAGCGGCCAGCCAGGGCAGCCATCGCGGCAGTTGACTCCGCTGGAGCGTCGTCGCCACAGCCATCACCACCAGGGCAATGCCGATGACGAACGCATCGAGGCGGTGAAACCACTCCAGGAACACCTGAACATTCATCTGGCGACCCGGCAAAAACGAGCCAAAGCACAGGGGCCAGTCCGGACAGGCCAAGCCGGCCTCCATCACCCGAGTCGCTCCACCGATCACCACTAAAGCGATCACCGCAACCACTAGGTGAGCCGACAACAACCCGAGACGTCGACGCAATGTCGACATTGAGGAAAGCATCATCGAACAAGCTCCATCCGATGCATCCAAAAGGGATTGCTTGGACCGTAGCGATGCAGAAGATGACGTCATGCTGTGTGGACGTCTGCGACAAAAATGAGGAAAAATCATTCCCTTTTCCTGACAGAAATAAGGCCTTAACAATCACTTCATGGAGAACCGCAGCCAGACCCATACGCTGTTGAAAACCAGGGATTGATCAGGTGCAGATCCCATCCGCCATCCTCACGTTGGTGATCGGGATGGTCCTTGCTCTGGGCGGCCTTTGGATCGGCCAGAACATCAACCTCCTCCCCATCGATGCGAGCGCTAACGCGCCGATTTACGACGAGCTTTTTAAGGTTCTATTCACGATTGGCAGCATTCTGTTTGTCGGAATCGTTGGCCTTCTCGTCTTCAGCTTGATTCGCTTTCGGCGACGCAGCGGCCAGCTCGGCGACGGCCTGGCCATCGAGGGAAATCTGCCACTCGAAATTTTCTGGACAGCAGTTCCTGCTGTTGTGGTGCTGTTCGTTGGTCTTTACAGCTACGACATTTACGACCGCATGGGTGGCATGGTGCCTCTGGCCCATGACCACATGGGCGGAGCACACGAGGAGCAGATCTGGGGAGGAATCAGTTCAGGCTCGATTGAATCAGCAGCGGCAACAAATGTCTTGCCCGTTGAAGTCACAGCGATGCAATTCGCCTTCCTCTTTCATTACCCAGAGGGAGACATCACATCAGGTGAACTTCATGTTCCAGCCGACCGACCAATCACCCTGCGGATGGAAGCAAAGGATGTGATTCACGCCTTCTGGGTTCCTGAATTTCGCCTGAAGCAGGACATCATTCCAGGCCAACCAACCCAGCTGAGTTTCACGCCCACCCGCACTGGCCGTTATCCCATTGTGTGTGCCGAACTCTGTGGCCCCTACCACGGTGGAATGCGCTCCACCGTGGTGGTGGAAAGCCCGGATGACTGGGATCACTGGTACAGGGACAACGCCAAAACAGCGCCGGTAAACGAGCCCGCCACCATCGCGAACGCCTGACATGACCATCAGCTTGCCCCCGGAAACATCCAGCCCTCCACGGCTTCAACCCAGCGGTTGGTTGCGGTATTTCAGCTTCAGCGTTGATCACAAGGTGATCGGGCTGCAGTACCTCGTCTGCGGATTTGTTTTTTATCTGATTGGCGGTGCCCTAGCCGGTGCCATTCGCACGGAACTCACCAGTCCCGTGTCCGACTTCATGGCACGGGATGTCTACAACCAGGTTCTGACACTCCACGGCACGGTGATGATCTTTCTCTGGATCGTCCCCGTGGTGAATGGTGCTTTTGGGAACTATTTGATCCCCTTTTATGTGGGCGCTCGGGACATGGCCTTCCCACGCCTCAATGCTGTTGCGTTCTGGCTGATTCCTCCAGCCGGCTTGATGCTGATCACCAGCTATTTCCTCACGGGTGCTGCGCAATCGGGCTGGACGGCCTATCCACCCCTCAGCATCACCACACCAGCAACTGGCCAAATCATCTGGATCCTGAGCGTGCTGCTCCTGGGCGGAAGTTCGATCTTTGGAGGCATCAACTTCATAGCCACCATTCTCAAGCTGCGACGCCCCGGTTTGAAATTAATGCAGCTCCCCATGTATTGCTGGGCGATGCTGGGCACCAGCATTCTTGTGGTTCTCTCAACTCCGGTTCTGGCGGGAACGTTGGTGTTGCTGAGTTTCGACATCGTTGCCCATACAGGCTTCTTCAATCCCACCCTGGGAGGCAATGTGGTGGTTTACCAGCATCTGTTCTGGTTCTATTCCCACCCAGCCGTTTACATCATGGTCTTACCGGCCTTTGGCTTGGTGAGCGAAATCCTGCCAGTTCATGCCCGCAAGCCTCTATTCGGCTACGTGACGATGGTGTATTCGATCATGGCCATCGTTGTGTTGGGCCTGATTGTGTGGGCGCATCACATGTTCACCAGCGGCACACCTCCCTGGATGCGTCTGTTCTTCACCATTGCAACCGCATTCATCGCCGTTCCCACCGGAATCAAATTCTTCAACTGGTTGGCAACACTCTGGGACGGACGCATCAGCCTCAACAGCGCCATGCTGTTTTCATGCGGCTTCATTGTGAACTTCGTGCTCGGAGGCATCACAGGGGTCGCCCTGGCACAGGTGCCGTTCGACATTCATGTGCACGACACCTACTTCGTCGTCGCCCACTTCCACTACATCGTCTTCGGTGGTTCGGTGTTCGTGATCTTTGCGTCGATCTACCACTGGTATCCCAAATTCACCGGCCGGATGTTGAACGAGGATCTCGGCCGATTGCACTGTGCTCTCACCTTCATCGGTTTCAATCTGTGCTTCGGACCTCAGCACTGGTTGGGCCTCAATGGGATGCCGCGACGCGTTGCTGAATACGACCCCCAGTTCACCCTGATCAATCAGATCAGCTCCGTTGGAGCCCTGCTGATGGCCATCAGCACCCTCCCCTTCCTTTGGAATGTGATCTACAGCGCCCTCAGCGGCCCTGTTGCGGGAGACAACCCCTGGAAGGCACTAACGCCCGAATGGCTGACCAGTTCTCCTCCCCCGGTGGAGAACTGGATTGGCGAAGCCCCTCTGGTGGAAGAGCCCTATGGCTATGGCGTTTCACAGGACGAGCTCGACCTGACCGCAGCAAGCGGTCGTGATCTCTGGAGCAGCGGCAAATGACCACCACAGTTCCCATCAATGATCAGGATCAGAACCACGGGCATGGAGAACATGCCGAGCATCCCGATCACCGCATGTTCGGCCTGGCAACTTTTCTTGTGGCGGACGCCATGACCTTCGCCGGCTTCTTTGCGGCCTACCTCACCTTTAAAGCGGTGAACCCCCTACCTGATGGGGCCATCTATGAACTCGAGCTGCCCCTGCCAATCTTGAACACCGTTCTGCTCCTGGTGAGCAGTGCAACTTTCCACCGTGCTGGCCAAGCGATCCGACAGGGCGACCACGGCCGCTGTCGACGCTGGCTGCTGATCACTGCAGGCCTGGGCCTGGCCTTTCTGGTGAGTCAGATGGTTGAGTACTTCACCCTCCCATTCGGCCTAACCGACAACCTCTACGCCAGCACCTTTTTCGCCGCCACGGGATTTCATGGTCTCCATGTAACCCTCGGCGCCCTGATGACCCTGATCGTCTGGTGGCAGGCAAGGCAACCGGAGGGCCGTGTGACCGCAGCCGACCACTTCCCCCTGGAGGCAGCGGAGTTGTACTGGCACTTTGTGGATGGGATCTGGGTGATTCTTTTCGTGATCCTTTATCTACTCTGATCCCTTGCCTGGATTGGCGGGCGTGGCCAGAATTCAGTTGAATTATTTCCTGAAATGCTGGTCGGCAAGGAACTGCTGGACAAGGCAAGATCGCTCAGCAATCGGCCGGAAGATGACATTGCCCGCGGCTGCGGCTATGTCGGCCCGAGTGGTCGTCTGCTCAAGAAGAGTTTTTATCGGGCCCTGGTGGAAGCCAAAGCGGAGGTCCAGGGATGGCAGTTGCCGAAAAGCAGCAGCAGTTCCTCAGGTGGCAGCCGTGGTCGCCAGGCCGAATTCCGAACCCGTGTGCATGGCAATGGCAATCTGTTGATTGGCCACGCCTACACCCGTCGGCTTGGCCTCGAGCCAGGACAGGAGTTCAAGATCGAGCTCCAGCGGGATTCCGGAATGATTGTTCTTCAGCAGATGGATCAGGACCAGCCGTGAGCGGCCAGCCAGCTGGCTGAAACCTCCTCGTCCCGGCTTTGGCCATCGGCGGCGGCGCCATTGAGCAGCCGCTCGGCGTAACGGGCCAGTTGATCGGCCTCCAGATTCACAGTGTCCCCAACGGCCAGGTGCCTCAGGGTCGTCGCCTCCCAGGTGTGGGGAATGACGGCGAGGCTGAACGTCGTTCCATCCGCTGAACACTCAGCCACGGTGAGGCTGATGCCATCCACCGCGATGCTGGCCTTCTCGCAGACGTAGCGGCCAAATCGAGCTTCCGACCAACGAATCGACAGGGCCCAGGAATGGGGAAGGGTCTCCACGCGGGTGACTTCACCGGTGGCATCCACATGACCGCTCACCAGATGACCTCCAAGGCGGTCGCTCAGCCGAAGGGCCGGCTCGAGGTTCACCGCTCCACCACGGTCCGCTTTGCGTCCCAGCGTGGTGCGGCGCAGGGTTTCCTCACTCACATCAGCGCGGAAGCCGTCCGGCACCAGCTCGGCCGCCGTAAGGCAAACACCATCCACGGCCACGCTGTCACCAAGGGCCAGGGGGGCAAAGGGAGCACAGCCCCAAACCACGACCGCCCCTGCACGACGCTCGATCCTTCCCACTGACTGCACCAGCCCCGTGAACATCGCTCGCAGCGGCTCTCTAGCCATAATCGGATACAGCTGCGCCGCCGACATGGTCGAAATGAGCGTCGCCGGAATCGCTCTCGATGCCGCCAGTCGCACACCCATGGTGCTGCTGCGGGATCCAAGCGGTCGACGTCAAGTTCCGATCTGGATCGACCAAGCGCAAGCCCACAACATCATGGCGGGGCTGCAGGGAGGTGCACCACCTCGCCCCCTGAGCCATGACCTGATGGCAGCACTCTTGGTGGCTGGGTGCCTCGAGCTGGAGCGCGTGATTGTTCATGCGATCGAAGACAACACCTTTCATGCGGTCTTGAAGCTGCGACCGGACCTGGACGAAGCGGAGTTGGCCGAAGACGAAGTGCTGGAGCTGATTGAAGTGGATGCCCGACCCAGTGACGCCATTGCGCTGGCGATCCGAACCGGGAGCAGCATCTGGATGCTGGAGGAGGTGGTGGCGGAAGCATCGATTCCGGTGGATGCGGAGGCCGATGCTGAGGATCAAAGTGCCTTCAGCCGTTTCGTCGACGATCTCAGCCCTGCTGCATTGGTGCGACATCTGCGCAACCAGGACAACGAAGCAGCCTCGGAGGAGTGAGAACCCGCGCCTTCGGCAGCGGCCGCCCCGTCAGCCTGTTCAGCCTGGGCACGATGCGAGCCCTGAACTCAGCGGCCCAGATGGCCGAAGTGCTCGACGCGGCAGCGACAGCTGGGATCAATCATCTGGAAACTGCCCCGGCCTATGGCCCCGCGGAACGTTTTCTGGGTGAAGCCCTTCGCCAGAACAGCTGGACAAGCTCAGGCCACTGGGTGATCACCAGCAAACTGCTGCCAGGGCTGAGCTTCGAGGAGGGGCAACGTCGGCTTGACCAGATCCTGGAGCGCCTGAGCTGTCCACAGCTCGACAACCTGGCCGTCCATGGCATTAACCGGGAGGAGCACCTGGACTGGGCTCTGATAGGCGATGGGTCCAGGCTTCTCGACTGGGCCCTCAGCAGCGGCCGCGTCAACCAGGTGGGCTTCAGCAGCCATGGCAGCAACCCGCTGATCGATCGTGCGCTGCGCAGCCAACGCTTCAGCTTCTGCAGCCTGCACCTGCATTGGCTGGATCCCCAGCGCCTGCCCCTGGCCCGTTGGGCCCTGGAGCAAGGCCTTGGTGTGATGGCGATCTCCCCTGCCGACAAGGGCGGTCGCCTGCAGGCCCCCAGCCCAACGTTGTTGGACGACTGCACTCCCTTCGCCCCCCTCGAGCTGGCCTACCGGTTCCTGCTGGCGCAAGGCATCAGCACCCTGACCGTCGGAGCAGCAGCTGCAGGCGATCTTCAACTCGCGGCAAAACTGGCGCAGGAGGATGGCCCCCTCAGCCAGGCCGAGCAACAGGCTCTGTGCACGGCAGAAGCACGGCAGCAAGAACGTCTCGGCCAGGACCATTGCAAGCAGTGTCAGGCCTGCCTCCCCTGTCCGAACGAGGTTCCGATTCCCGAACTGTTGCGGCTGCGCAATCTGGCCATGGGCCATGGGCTCACCGCATTCGCGCAGGAGCGCTACAACCTGATCGGCCGTGCCGGCCACTGGTGGGAAGAGCTCAATGCTTCGGCCTGTGAGCGCTGTGGGGAGTGCCTTCCCCGTTGCCCGCATCACTTGCCCATTCCAGATCTGCTGGCAGACACCCACCAACGCCTGGAGGCTTCACCGCGACGGCGGCTCTGGAGCTGAATCACGCCAGAGTTCTTCCAAAGAACTCCGGTCGTCGGGCATCAGAGGTGGCAGCGACCAGCAGCGCGTCCAAGTGTCGGCAGCCGGAAAGAGCAAAGGCCGCAGACGCGCCGAAAGGGCCTTCTGATCCTCAATGGACCCCGAAGAGGTGATGGGAGCCCGCCAACCCAGTTGCGCCAAGCGGCGACGCAGGGGAGCACGCCATCCCTGCTCAACCCAGTTCTGGGGAACCGGTTCACGACTGGCCTCCGGTCGGAGCAGAACGGTCCAGTGCAAGGGGGCTCCGGAGGCAGGCAGCACCGCCCGAAGTCGGGGATCCCGCCTCAGCAAGGCGATGCAGCGGTTGAGCGGAAGAACCACCACCTCGGCCTCCCCTTTGAGCAGCCAGTTGGTGGCTTGACGGTCGTCGTAGGTGAGCACCTGGCGACGCAGCGCGCTCAAAGCCTGGCCTCCGCCCAGATGGTCCGCCAGGCTCATCACCAGGCGAGGGCTGGCGGGCAGCACCACACGCCCAGCCATGGCGGCATCCAGCAACAGGGGCCACCCCTCCTGCGCCATGGCCGGGTCATCCCGCAGCAGCATCACCCAGGGGCTGACGGCAAGCGGCAACACCCGATCCTGCAGGGCACCGAGGCCTCCCAGCAGAGCATTGGCCTGACCATCCAACTGGCTGCGGAGCGGGTCAGCGGCAATGGGCTGGAGCGTGTCCGCTGGATGGGCATCAAGCCACCCATCACCCATCACCAAAACATCGGCGCGCGCCTGATCCTCCGGCGTCCAGTCCTGCTGTGCGGGAGCCAGCGTCAGGCGCCAGGGCTTGGGCAAAGCATCAGCCCAGGGTTTCGGCAGCACACCAGCTGGGGCCATCAGTGTTGGTGCGGCTGTCGCCGGACGACAGCCGGCCAGCAACACGGTTCCCGTCGCCCCGATCATCTGAAGCACATGGCGCCGGCTCAGGGGACCCAACCGCTCACTCCAGACGTTCATGGGGTTGACGTTACGGGGCAACTGAGCAGCTGCTCCAAGGCACGCTCACAATCGAGCACCAGTTCGGCACAGGAGCAGCCCCGCAGCTGGGCGAGCAGCAGCAGGGCACCGGCCCCCACACCTTCTTTCACGTAGCCCCGTTCGTAGTCCCTCAACGGCTGATGGGCGCTGTTGTGAAAACGCACGCCACAGGTCAGGACGGAGAGCGCGGCAGCCAAGTGGCCCGCGGTGGCATCCACCAGACCCTCAAAGGGAGATTGGCTCGTGGCAGCCGCACCCTCATCAGCGAGCCAACCGGTGGTGCCGATCAGCACCTGGGCAACCAAGCGCTCCCGCTGGCTGGCTGGCAGAGCCTGCATGGCCAGCGCCAGAACAGCCAGCATCTGGCAGCCACCACCCAGCAACAGCGGTTGTTCCGCCGACACCGCTCCCACCAACACCCCTGCGGTGAAGGCCTGAAAGGGATCACCAACAGCGGCCAGGATCTGCTCAGCCGTAGGAGCTGCTCCGAGTGATGCCCGCTGCAGCCCTCGGGTGACCAGCGCTTGCTTGAGCTGCTGGGGGGGCTGACGAGCACTGCCACTGATCAGATGGGCAACCTCCACGCCAAGGGCCGTCAGCACCGCTTGGGCGGTTGTGGTTCCTCCTGGAACACATTCCGAAAGCACCAGGGGGCGTTGCAACCGCCGCCCCAGGAGTTCCCCCTCTCGCCACAGGTGCTGCACCCGCGACAACGGCATCGCAGCACCACTGGAGAGACAGGCCGACGGCCCCTGATCCAGAGGCTCAATCGCCAGACACTGGAAATCGGGTTTCTGGTCCAAGCCGAGAGCCGCTACCTGCGGCGTCAGCTTCAGGCGACGCGCCGCCACATGACTGAGCAGGGCGGGGGAGACCCCAGCCGGCAGTGGCGGCAGGGGCCAACGGCGCTGCCCAGCCGGCCCATGGATCAGGAGCTCCGCATCAGCAAGGGCCGTATAACGCCGCGATGCCGCAGTAGAGCCAGCAGCGGAGATCCCTTCATGCTCCGCCGTCCGCGTGGCCGCCAACACCAGCAATAGATCCACCGGTTGATCCCTGCAGGTCCAGGGACGGAGGCTCTCTGCATCCAGAGCGCTTGCACCGAGACGTCCCAGCTGCTGACAGCCCTCAGGCAACACCGAGGCTTCAGAGGGGATCGAGGGCAATGAGTCCATGCAGCAGCCTCGGGGGCTCCGGAATCGGTGATTTCAGGCGGGGAAAGATCCAGTACGCCAGAGCATGAAGGGACAGGACGTAGATGACCTCCTGAACCACCACCAAGAGCAGCGCCATCAACTGCACCTGGGTGAGATCCGGTGTGATCGGCAGATGAAGCGCCGCGATCAAGCGGTCGAGCAGAGCGGAGCCGGCCCGGGTGATCACCACCCAGAGGTTTTCTCCCACCAGCAACGAGAGCACAAGAACTCGGACTAAAAACCCTGCTGTTCCAAGAACGATGCCCCCAGACCAGCTCAGCCACCAGCTGACCCCCCGGCACCAGCTCCAGCCCAACCACAGCGACAAAAGCCCGTAGGGAAAAAGCAGCAGCGGCCCACGCAATGGACCCATCAGCGCTGTGAGCAGAAGCACAGAGAGCAGCAGCCCCTCGGCACCAGAACGACTGCCGCGTCGCAACTGCAGCAGGATCAGGGGCAGAGGAAGGGCCAGACGGAACAGCGCACCACCCACCGGTAAGTAGTAGAGAGCCAGCCAGATCAGACCCGTCGCGGCCGCGAGATACGCCCCCTCAACCAGCCTCAGAGCCTGCTGGCGGCTCAACCGAGGGTTGGCATCCGTCATGGTTCGACCCGTTCAATCCGTTCCACAGCGAAGCCAACATCCGCCTCGCGCAGGGCACGGGTGACGGCTTCAGCAGGAGCGGCAGGGTCGGCTCCGGCCAAACGGATGGTGATCCGGTAAGGCGCCTGGGGTAGACGTTGGGATGTCGCTGGCCGCGGTTTTTGCTCAGGCACAGGCTCCGGTGGGTCCTCCGCCTCAGGAAGGGAAGCAGCCTCGGGTGCAGGTTCCACGGGACGATCCACCGCTGGGCTGGCAACCGCTGGGCTGGTGTTCGATGCCGGAACGGGCGCCACCTGCACGGGCCTTTCTTCAGGCACCGCGAAGGAGCGTTCCAACTGCTCAGCGACCGGTGTACCCGCACAGGCCTGCAGGAGACCTACAGGCAGCAGCCAAAGCAGACGAGCCATCAGTTGTCAGCCGGCTTAATCACCCGCACCGCACTGGCCCTGAGCCGACCGGTCTTGGTGGTGGCCGGGGGTTTCTTGGCAGCAGGCTTTTTGGCGGCTGGCTTCTTGGCTGCCGGTTTTTTAGCAGCGGTTTTGCGACCGCCCTTCTTCGAGGCTGCCTTGGCCGCCAGCAGTTCCACCGCCTCCTCGAGGGTCACATCATCGGCGCCCTTGCCCTCCGGCAGCGACGCATTCACTTTGCCCTGCTTCACATACAGGCCGTAAGGGCCGTCATAGACCTGAATCGTTTCGTCGCTGCCCTCCGGCTTACCGAGGTCCTTGAGGGCAGTGCGTCCACCCCGACCCCGCTTGGGCATGGCCAGCAGCTCGAGGGCACGGCTCAGTCCCACCGCCAGAACATCGTCATCCCCCTTCAGGGACCGGTAATCCTTCTCGCCCTTGCCCTTGTCCCAGACGACATAAGGGCCAAAACGACCAAGCCCTGCCTGAATGCGCCCACCATCGGGGTGTTCCCCCAGAAGACGCGGCAGGCGGAGCAGTCCGAGCGCGTCTTCAAGAGTGAGGTCTTCCGGCTTCTGCCCCTTGGGCAAAGACGCGCGTTTGGGCTTGGGATTCTCATCACTCACCTGGCCCCGCTGCACGTACGGCCCGTATTGGCCGAAGAGCAGATAGACCAAATCCCCCGTTTCCGGATCCTCCCCGATGGCTTCGGGGCCGTCGGCCTTTTGTTTGAGGATCAGTTCGGCCTGCTCTTCATCAAGATCAGCCGGGGTGATCTCTCGGGGCAAGGTGGCTTTGATCAGCTCCTCCTCACCGTCTTCGCTGACGCGTTTGGCTTCCAGATAGGCACCAAAACGACCGATGCGAACAACGGCGGACAAGCCCTCCAGGTCGATGGTGCGGGATGCGCCGGGGTCGATGTCCCCTTCCCGCTGCTGAACCTGGTTTTCAAGGCCCTCGTCACCCTTGTAGAAGCCCTCCAGATAGGGAAGCCACTGCACCTTGCCGTGGGAGATCTCGTCGAGGGTGTTCTCCATCCGGGCGGTGAAGCTGGTGTCCACCAGTTCGGGGAAATGCTCCTCCAGCAGCGCAGTCACAGCAAAGGCGGTGAAGCTGGGGGTGAGGGCATTACCCAGCAGCGTGGCGTAACCGCGATCCACGATCGTTCCAATGATCGAGGCGTAGGTCGATGGACGACCGATGCCCTCCTTTTCAAGCATCTTCACCAGGGATGCCTCGCTGAACCGTGCCGGCGGCTGGGTCTGATGGCCGAGGGGCTCAACGGTCTTCGGCTCTGGTGCATCACCAACGCTCAGGGCCGGCAACAAGACTTCCTGTCCCTCAAGGGCCGCATCGGGATCATCACTACCCTCCACATAGGCGCGGAAGAAACCGGGGAAGTCGATGCGCTTGCCGCTGGCGCGGAAACTGGCCTCGCCTGAACTGAGATCCACCGACAGCATGGTGAGCCTGGCTTCGGCCATCTGACTGGCCACAGTGCGCTTCCAGATCAGCTCATAAACCGCAAGATCTCGCCCATCCAGTCCGGTTTCACCAGGAGTCCGGAAGCTTTCGCCCGACGGACGAATCGCTTCATGGGCCTCCTGAGCATTGCGGGCTTTGGTGCTGAATTGCCGCGGCCCCTTGCTCAGATACTCCTTGCCGTAAAGGCTCTCCACGCAGCTGCGTGATGCATTAATCGCCTGATCCGACAAGTGAACCGAGTCGGTCCGCATGTAAGTAATGAAACCGCGTTCATAGAGCCCTTGCGCACAGCGCATGGTTTCCCGGGCTGAGAGGCGCAGCTTGCGATTCGCCTCCTGTTGGAGGGTGCTGGTGGTGAAAGGAGGCACCGGCTTGCGCACGGTGGGCTTCTCCTCCACTGCATCCACCGTCCAAGCGTTGGATCGCACGGCTTCAGCCAACGCCTTGGCCTCGCTCTCACTGAGCAACCGCACGGCACTGCCCGCCTTCAGACCACCGGTGCTCTCGTCGAAGTCGTTGCCGGTGGCGATGCGCTGGCCACCCACGTGGGTGAGTTTCGCTTCAAAGGCACTGCCCGACTGTTCAAGCTGGGCCTTGAGGTCCCAGTAACTACCGCTGCGGAAGGCCCGGCGGGCCCTTTCCCGTTGCACCAGAAGTCGAACCGCAACGGACTGCACCCGCCCTGCGGAGAGTCCCCAGGCCACCTTTTTCCAGAGGAGAGGGGACAGGGTGTATCCCACAAGGCGATCCAAAATGCGCCGGGTTTCCTGGGCATGGACCAGCTCCATGTCGAGATCACGGGTCTGATCCAGCGCCTTACCGATGGCTTCCTTGGTGATCTCGTGAAACACCATGCGCTTGACCGGCACCTTCGGCGCCAGCAACTGGAGCAGGTGCCAACTGATGCTCTCGCCTTCCCGGTCTTCGTCCGTCGCCAGCAGCAACTGATCAGCACCCTTGAGGGCGTCCTTGAGTTCGCGAACCGTCTTCTTCTTGTCCTTCGGGACCACGTACAACGGCTCGAAATCCGAGTCGGTATTCACACCCAAATTGGCCCATTTCTGCCCCTTGGCCGATGCCGGAATCTCGCTGGCGTTGTTGGGGAGGTCGCGGACATGCCCCATGGAGGCTTCAACTTTGAATCCCTTGGGAAGGAAGCCACGGATGGTCTTGGCCTTCGTAGGGCTTTCAACGATGACGAGGGTGTGCGCCACTAGCGGCAGGTGAACCGTTCCCCTTCTTTATCGCACCGAGCAGCGCTCTGCATGACCATCGGCGCGTCAAGCGCCGCTACAGTCGCCGCAGCGCAACGGTTCCAGGCTGCCATGCCCGACATGGGTGCTTCCCTTCTCGCCACCCAGGCCATGGCTGCCCCTGGTGAGCTGCTGAATCTCTCTCTCAATGCTTCCGCAGTGCTGCCCGAAGCAGCAGTTCTGCTGGCGATGATCGCCACCCTCTTGGTGGACTTGGCGGGCGAAAAGGCCGCCACACGCTGGGTGCCCCCGATTTGCTACATCGGCCTGGGGAGCTCCCTGGTTCTACTGGCCCTGCAGTGGAATGCACCCCTAGAGCCATCCTTCCTCGGGTCCTTTCTCGCCGACAACCTGGCGGTCGCCTTCAGGGCTGTGATTGCCCTGTCCACGCTTCTTTCGCTACTGATCAGCTGGCGTTATGCCGAGAAGAGCGGCACTCCTGTTGGCGAGTACGCCGCCATCCTTCTCGCCGCCACCCTCGGCGCCATGCTTCTTTGCGGGGCAACGGATCTGGTGAGTGTGTTCATTTCGCTGGAAACGCTCTCCGTCGCCAGCTACCTGCTGTCGGGCTACATGAAGCGGGATGCCCGCAGTTCGGAAGCAGCACTCAAATATCTGCTTGTGGGATCGGCTGCTGCTGCTGTTTTTCTCTACGGCTCCTCCCTGCTGTATGGCCTGAGCGGCAGCACCAGCCTCGACACCATCGGCCTCGCCCTGCAGACGAGCACAACACCTCTGGCTGCTTTGGCCCTGGTGTTTGTGTTGGCGACAGTTGCCTTCAAGATCGCAGCTGTTCCCTTCCACCAGTGGACGCCAGACGTCTACGAAGGCTCACCCACTCCTGTGGTGGCATTCCTTTCCGTGGGCTCCAAGGCGGCTGGATTTGCCTTGGCCCTGCGCATCCTGGTGGGCTGCTTCGGTGCCTTCGACGCTCAATGGAAATTGCTGTTCACCGTTCTGGCGGTGTTGAGCATGACCCTGGGCAACGTTGTGGCCCTCGCTCAGACCTCGATGAAGCGAATGCTGGCCTACAGCTCGATTGGTCAGGCCGGCTTCGTGATGATCGGCATGGTCTGCGGCACCGAAGACGGATTCGCCGCGATGGTTCTGTACATGGCGGCCTACCTGTTCATGAACTTGGGGGCCTTCGCCTGCATCATCCTTTTCTCAATCCGCACGGGAAGTGACCGGATCTCCGATTACGCCGGGCTTTATCAGAAGGATCCACTGATCACCCTTGGCCTCAGTCTTTGCCTGCTTTCCCTGGGTGGGATTCCTCCAATGCTGGGTTTCTTCGGAAAGATCTATCTGTTCTTTGCCGGTTGGGCGAACCACCAGTACCTGCTGGTGGTGGTTGGCTTGGTCACCTCTGTGATCTCGATCTACTACTACATTTCAGTCATCAAGATGATGGTGGTGAAGGAGCCCCAAGAGGCCTCCGATGTGGTCAAGGCCTATCCCGACGTGACCTGGTCGTTGATGGGAATGCAGCCGCTGCGGGTTGCCCTAATTGGATGTGTGGCCATCACCGCCGTTGGCGGAATCCTCTCCAATCCCCTGTTCCAGTGGGCCAACACTGCGGTTGCAGGAACTCCATTGCTTCAGCAGGCCATCGCCCTCTCCAGCTTGAAAGGCCTTGGCTGAGGGGTCGCAAGCACCGGTTGCTGAGCTCCGCGGGATCAGCAAGATCTATGGATCAGGGGATCTCGAGGTCAAAGCTCTCGATCAACTGAATCTCACTGTTCAGGAGGGCGATTACCTCGCGGTGATGGGGGCCAGTGGCTCCGGAAAGAGCACAGCGATGAACATCCTGGGCTGCCTCGACCGGCCCACCAATGGCACCTACCGGCTCAATGGGATGGCTGTTGAACAGTTGGACGACGATGCCTTAGCCGACGTCCGCAACCGCTCGCTCGGTTTTGTCTTTCAGCAATTCCACCTGCTCGGCCACGCCAGCGCCATGGAGAACGTCATGCTCCCGATGATCTACGCGGGGGTACCCAAGGACGAACGGATCGAGCGTGCCCAAACGGCCCTGAGCCGCGTTGGTCTGGCAAATCGACTGGAGAACAAGCCCAACCAACTGTCGGGAGGGCAGCAACAAAGGGTGGCCATCGCCAGAGCCATCATCAATCGCCCCAGTCTTCTGCTGGCAGATGAACCCACAGGAGCGCTGGATTCCAGCACCACCGCTGAAGTGCTGGAGCTGTTTGATGAACTGCACCAGCAGGGCATCACCTTGGTGATGGTGACCCATGAAGACGATGTAGCAGCCCGAGCGCAGCAGATTGCTCGATTCCAGGATGGTCGGGTGCTCTCAGGCTGCCCACAATGAGTGCAGTGCCCCTGCAGTAATGGAGGAGACCCCCAAGGCTCTTCGTGTTGCACTCGTGGAGGATGATCCACGCATTCAGCAGCTGATCTGTGCTGAAATCACCGATGAGGGGCACGAGTGCCAACGCTTCGATTCAGCGGAAGACTTTCTCACCGCAGTGAGCTCTGATCGTTTCGACCTGGTGCTATTGGATTTGATGCTGCCGGGGATGGATGGCTTGACCTGCCTGAAACAGCTCCAGATCAAGGCTGCCCCTGAGCCAGCCCTGAGGGTGGTAATCGTGACGGCTCTCAATGATGCCGACAAGCAACGGGAAGCTTTCTCTTACGGGGCAGAGGCCTATGTGCTCAAGCCGGATCTGTTCGAACAGCTGCCACAACTGCTCCAGGCGCGTTCGATGCCCTGAGCTTCAGGAGCAGGCGCACGATCGTGCGCGTTCCTGGCAATGAAGGCTGCTGGTGGAGGCTCAGAATTCCTCCACACCCCCTGACCAGTTCTCGCGCCAAGGCGAGACCCAAACCAGGGCCCTCCACCTTGTCGCCATCCCGCTCAGGCTTGCCCCGGAAAAACGGCGAAGACCACCGTTCCAGATCCTCTGAAGACACAGGGGGATCAAGGCTCTGACTGGAAAACTCCAGGATGCAGTGGCCGAGCCCGTCCTCTCCAGCAAGGCTGAGTTCGATCGGCATGGATGGATCGGCGTGCTGGCAAGCGTTATCCAGCAGCTGATCCAACGCCAGCATCAAGGCCCTTGGGTCGGCTTGAACCACCTGATGGTCAGCACGTTCCAGGCCCTGCAGCATGAGATTCGGGACCAACTCCTGAGAGGCGTGATGCCATCGCTGAAGCAACGGAGCTAACAGATGGTCGCCACAGCTGACCACCTCCGCATCCACCTCCAAGCGCGTGAGCAGCGAGAGATGGCCAAGCAACTTCTGAATCCGCGCCATCTCCTCGCGGGCCATCGTGAGGCGAGAGCTGACGGCCTGGGGGAGATCGCTCAGACGAGCCATTCGTTGCAGATTCCCGCTCACGATTGCCAGGGGTGTGCGCAACTCATGGGTCAGATCAGTCATGAAGCGCTGCTGCTGAACCAATGCCCGTTCTTCGGGGCTTAGGTCGCGAAACGACACCAACAGAAACGGCGACTGAATCAACTCCACCGGCCGCCAACGCAGCAATTGCACCTGTGATTCATCGCCATTGGGAGACAGCACCTGGCAGCGGCTCTCTCCAGACGTCCGCGGCAGAGGGAGCTGTGGATCCAAGAGCTGGAGGGCCGCCTTGGCGTGGGCATCCAAGGGCCTGAGCTTCAGAACATCAGCCAAAGTTTGATTCACCAGCTGAATCGGCACACCACCAACAAAGAGTTCGGCAGAGGCTTGATTGGCCCAGTGAATCCTGCGATCCAGATCAACGATCACCATCGCTTCGCTGGCCGCATCGAAAGCGACCTGAAGCATTCCCAGGGACTGACGCAATTGCGCAATCAGTTCACTGTCCCTCGATGACGACGACGATGAAGCTGAGCTGTTCATGCCAGATCGCTCATATCAGCTTGATTCCGTCAACGGTCGCAGCGTTGCGGCGAACGACCAGCTGCCGTCACTGTGCTTCTCCGCCACGATGAAATGTTCACTTTCAATGGCATGGCCATCCGAGCAAAAGGTGACCAGTTTCAAGGGGTGATTGAGCACCTTGGACACCTCCGTCAGCTGGAAACGGGCAAACCCGGCGTGATGGGAATCACGGAAGCTGGGCGGCAAAATCAAACCAAGGGATTGACCAATCAGGGCGGCTTCAGTCCAGCCGTAGACGGCCTGGAAACGGTCATTGATTTCCTGCACGATCCCCGAGGCATCGGCACGAACAAAGGGAAGGTCTTCCTTCTCACGCAGTGCTCGGATTCGATCTTCCGTCCAGGCGCCTGGAGTCGACATAGCGAAGCGCAGCCGATTTCAATGTAGGGACAAAATCGGTGAAATTTCTTTCGGTGCCTACAGTGGCGCCAGGGTGTAATGCCGGATGTCCCTGGAATCACAGC
This sequence comes from Synechococcus sp. BS301-5m-G53, assembly GCA_016779825.1. Classification (GTDB taxonomy): domain Bacteria; phylum Cyanobacteriota; class Cyanobacteriia; order PCC-6307; family Cyanobiaceae; genus Parasynechococcus. The sequence goes on from JADHMX010000002.1 coordinate 53,443, forward strand.
CCCGTCTCCGTGTCCTTCTTGTTGACGACGAACACAAACTGACGGATCTGCTTCGTCTGGAGCTTGATGTTGAGGGATACGACGTTGATGTTGCTTCGGATGGAGCCAGCGGACTGATTCGCAGCCGATCGGAACCCGCCCCGGACCTGATCATCCTGGATTGGAACCTGCCGGACTTCAGCGGCATCGACATCTGTCAACGCATCCGAGCCGGGGGAATCACGATCCCCATCCTGATGCTCACGGGGCACGATGAGATCACCGATCGGGTCAAAGCTCTCGACGCAGGGGTTGATGACTACCTGATCAAGCCTTTTTCCATTGATGAGTTGATGGCTCGCTTGCGGGCCATGCACCGACGCGCTGAAACATTCTCAGGCCCCGTTAGCGGCTCCGATGTCAACGAAATTCTCAAGGTCGCCGACCTCAGCATGAACACCCGGACCCGGGATGTGAGTCGTGGAGATCGAGCCATCCGCCTGTCGGTGAAGGAATACGACCTGCTGAATTTCCTGATGCGGGGGGCCGGCCGGGTGCTCGAGCGTCAGGAGATCATGCACGGTGTCTGGGGAGAGAATTTTTATGGGGACGACAACCTGCTGGACGTCTACATCCGCTACCTGCGACAGAAAGTCGAACTGGACGATGCTCCAACCCTGATCCACACCGTGCGCGGTGTCGGCTTCATTCTCAGGGAGCAGTCGAGCTGAAATCTCGATTCCACCTCGCGTCGCACTGGGCTAAGGCTTGTCGCGTTCAAGGCTGTGCAACACCTGGCTGAGCAGCAGCGAAACCGGATCGTTGTTCACATGCATCACGGAGGAAAGATCCAGATCTCCAGGATCAACGGCCTGCCAACCCGCCTGCGATGGTGAGCGCAACTCGAAATGAAGGTGTGGCCCAGTGCTGAGACCTGTGCTGCCGACGCGTCCAATCACCTCTCCCTGGCGCACCTGCTGACCGGGTCGCACATAGATCTCCGAGAGGTGGCCGTAGAGCGTGCGGCGCAATGGCCTGGGATGTTCCAGTTCGATGGCGATGCCATACCCACCGGCCAGACCACTGCTTAAGACCTGCCCCGAAAGAGCAGCCACCACCGGCGTGCCCTCCGGCGCGGCGAAATCCCGACCGGCATGCATCAGCCAACTCCCCAGGATCGGATGCAGACGCCAGCCAAACCCACTGCTGTTGAAGGCGTCTCCAGCCACCGGGAAGAGCAGTTGGCTGTCACCGTTTCCAGGGCTGGGCAGGGGACGCGGCGTGACCGCAAAGACGGATTCCAGCCGGAAGGTGCCGCCATCACGGGCAAGCAGAGCTGACACGGGAACCCGCAGCGGTTGGCTGGAGGGAATCAGGCGAACCCGAGCCGAAGCAGGTGACCCAGGCGAGCGCCGGGCAACACCGGAGGCGCACTCCCGACGCGACAGTGCACCACTGCGACAGGCCTCTTCAAAACGGCTCCGGCCCATGGGCACTGCCGAGCCACCGCCCTGGAGCAACTTGCGCTCCTGGGATGTGATCACCCGTTGGCGCTCCAGCGCATCGAGTGACTGATCAAAACCCTGAGCCAACGCCTGGGGGACGAGCATCCAAATCAGCGCGAACCAAGCCAGCAACGGAGGAGACGGCTTCACCATCAAATCCTATGGATGGCCCCAAAATCAGGGCCAACGGCGCCAGGTTTCGGTCCTTGAACCCTGACGCAACCGAAGCGCACCATCGCTTTCCAGGCCACTGATCCGCCAGGTCTGACCATCCTCAGGATGGATGAGTTGATCGGCCCAGAGCCGTGCCCGCACACCATCAAGGCACCAGGCCCCATCGCCTCCGAGGGCTTGACAGTGATCCAAGGCCAGCAAAACTTCCGCCGTCCATCGGATCGGATCGGCAGCCTGCTGCCCTTCAAGCCACCTCAGAGCAATGCCCTCGCAAGGAACAGGATTCCGCACATTCAGGCCCAGTCCGATGCGCAGCAAACGCAGCTGAGACCCACGCTGCACCACCCCAGGCAGCAGGCCAGCCAATTTGCGGCCATGCACGAGCAGGTCGTTGGGCCATTTGATCTGAACCGACAGGCCCCGCCGTTCAAGCCGTTGCACCAGAGAAAGTGCTAGCGCCAAGCCAAGCAAGCCGGCCTGGCCCGACGCAGGACTCTTCCAGGGCAAAGCCGCACTGATCCAGACACCACCCGGCGGAGAAACCCAGGCGCGCCCCAACTGACCGACTCCTCGGCGCTGGTGGGTGGCAATAACGGCGCGAGGCCCGATCAACGAGGGTTGATCGCGCAACCAGGCCCCCAGCAGCTCCTCCGTGCTGCTGCACACAGGCACACGCCGGATGGTCCAAGGGCGTGCCGACGCACCAGCGCGTCGGCGATAGATCGCCATCAACCGTCCACCTCCGTGGTGAGGGCGTGGATGCTCGTTCATCCATGGATCATTCATCCATCGCATCCGCGAGACGCGACGCAGCGTCCATCAACTCATCCACCGGCCGCACCAGCGCCATGCGCAGCCAATCGCGGCCGCCGGCCCCGAAACCCGAGCCCGGGGTGAGCGCAACGCCACTGCGCTGGAGCAGTTCCCTTGCGGCATCTTCATCGCTCCAACCCCGATGACGGGCGCCATCAGGCAAGGGAAACCAGAGATACATCGCCATCTCGGGACAGGGCACCGACCAGCCACGTGCCGTGAGGGTCTCGACCACACGATCCCGTCGTTCGCGATAAATCGGATGCAGCTGCCGGGGCCAGTCGGGAAAGCTTTGCAACGCCTGGATCGCCCCCTGCTGCAGAGCCAGGCTCTGATTGAAATCGATGACAGCCTTGATGCGACGCAATGCGGCAATCAGCGGTGAAGCACCAACCGCGAAACCAAGCCTGAATCCCCCCAGGCACCAGCCCTTCGAGAGGGAGAAGAATTCAATGCCGCACTCCCTCCAGTTCGGAGCCTGCAACAGGGAAGGAGGCTCTCCATCCAACGCCAGATCGACGTAGGGGTTGTCGTGGGCGATCACAACATCGTGTTGCGCCCCAGTGGCCATGATGCGATTGAGATCGTCCTGATTCCCTACCCGCGCCGAAGGGTTGTGGGGATACCCCAGAACGAACAGCTTCAGTTGATCCCAGCGCTGGGGGCTGAGTGCCGTCAGATCCGGACGCCAGTCCTGTTCAGGGGAAAGAGCCAAGGCATGGCTGCTGGCTCCCGCAAGATGCAAACCACCGGTATGGGACGGATAGCAGGGGTCCAGATGCAGAGCAGCGTCTCCCGGATCGAGCAACGCCAGAGGCAGATGGGCGGTTCCTTCCTGGGATCCCACCAGAAACTGGACCTCATGATCCGGGTCCACCGCAACGTCGAAGCGATGGCGACACCAGTCCGCAACGGCAGCATGGAGAGGCCTCAGACCGGCCTGAAGGCAATAGGAGCCGCTGCGGGGATCCATGACCGCTGAGGCCATGGTGTCCAACAAAACCGTGGGAGGCCGAAGGTCAGACGATCCAATGGAGAGATCCACCAGATCCGGACGTGCGGAAGAAGACGTCTCGACCCGGTAAGCGTGCTTGGCAGCATCAACACGGGCAAAAACAGCGTTGCCCAGCGACGCCAACCGCTTAGAGGTTGGCATCCAAGAAGGACTGCAGCTGGGGTTTGGCGATGGCACCTTCATGGCGCGCCACCACCTCACCGTTACGGAAGAGGATCAGCGTGGGGATGCCCTGCACCTGATAGGCGTCTCGGGTCTGGGGATTTGAGTCCACCTCGAGCTTGCCAACGCTGACGCGATCGCCGTAGTCACTCGCGACCCAATCCATCAATGGGGCGATCAGTCGGCAGGGGCCACACCAGGCGGCCCAGAAATCGACGAGGACAGTGCCGGAAGCCTTGAGGACTTCACGTTCAAAACCAGCGTCGGTGAAATCGGCAACAGCTCCAGCCAAGGCACTCAAATGACTGAACCGATCCTATGGAAAACCGGACGCCTTTCCTGGGTTGATCAGAGCTTGTCGATGGATCGCTTCAAATCTTCGAGTTCGGCATCCACCTCTTCCACCTGCACGGGCTTCACCGCTTCAGACGCCTCGGACGCGGGCAGAGCAACGGCTTCCGGGCCTCCTTTCAGCTGAGCGCGCAACGCCTCGAGATCATCATCAACATCTCCACCGCTTTCCAAAGCCGCGAACTGACTTTCCAGATCAGTTCCAGCCAGCTCAGCCGCAGCCTGACCGGTGGCCTCCAGGGCCTCCACCTTTTCCTCCATCCGCTCGAAGGCTGCCATGGCCGAATTGGTGCCGATGCTGCCGACGGCGCTTTGCAACTGCTGCTGAGCCTTGGCCGCCTGGGCCCGGGCCTTGAGCATGTCCTTTTTGGTCTTGGCCTCGGCGATCTTTCCTTCGAGGGCGACCAGACTCTTTTTGAGCGATTCCACCTGGCCGTCTTGGGCCTGCACCTGGGCTGTCAGCGAGGTCGCCGTCTCTTGGAACGTTTTGCGGCGGGTCAGGGCTTCCCTAGCCAGGGATTCCTCACCCTTTTTCAGCGCCAGCTCGGCTCGCTCGTACCAGGTTTTCGATTGTGCAGAAGCCTGCTCAGCCTGGCTGGTCAGACGCTTCTGACTCGCGATCGCCAAGGCGACGGCTTGACGCAATTTGACCAGGTCCGCCTGCATGTCGGCGACGGATTGGTCGAGGATCTTGGCAGGGTCCTCCATGCTGCTGACGGCAGCGTTGGCGTTGGAGCGAACCAGCCTGCTCAGCCGATCAAAGAAACCCATGACTTGGCCTTAGACGCGCTGAGATTAGCGAGGTTCCCGCAGCAGTTCTGCCTAGGATCGACCCATGGCGATTGCACCTGATTCCCAACGGCGTCGCTTACCGGGCCTCGAGCTGCTCCAATCCGCTGTGCCAGCTCCGGCAGCACCCTTGAGAACCTGCCTGGGCGCGCTCCAGAAGGAGTGGCGCAAGGACGACCATCTGGCCGCCCTCTGGCAGGACTGGCCAAGAGTTGCAGGAGCGCAACTGGCACCGCACTGCCGCCCCTTATCGCTGCAACGCGGGGTGCTGACCGTGGGGGCCAGCCATCCCCAATGGCGCCAAGCTCTCCTCTACAACCGGCCCCAGCTGATCAGCGCCCTGCATCAAGCCGGCCATGCGGTGCGTGATCTGCGCATCCAACAACACCACCCCCTTCAATCTCCTGTGCTGGAAAGCGAGGCCAGCATCTGGGGCCAGCATCCGAGCCGCGCCGATGTCCATGGCATGGGGACGTGCCCGGACTGCGGCCGACCAGCACCCAACGGAGAAATCAAGATCTGGGGCCACTGCGGTTTTTGCCACAGACAAACCCTTACTTAGCCCCTAGATCCCGAAGGAAATGAGTTTATTCTTACCCAAATACAATGCGATATTCCTGCACATCCCGAAATGCGCAGGTCAATCCATTGAAAAAGCCCTGGGATACAAACACCATCACCGTCATCACAAAGTTAACGACCTACCAGACGACCTAGAAAATTATTTCCGGTTCACCTTTGTAAGACATCCGGTTCGACGTTTCATATCCGCCTGCAACTACAACTTAAGAGTGGCCAACGCCACACGCAAACAGCTGAAGCGAACAGATTCAAAATCCCTAAGCTCATCCAAGAAATACCGCCTACACCTCATCACAAGCAATTCAAACTACGACTCAATTATTGACGATCTCACTAATGGAAAACTAAAGAAAATACCCTTCTTCAAGCACCAAAAACATTGGCTTAAAAAAGGGAAGCCTCAGTTCATCGGAAGAGTGGAAAACATTGACACCGACTTCTCCATTCTTTCTAAAATTCTACGCACAAAATCCACACTCAAGCGCACAAACAAATCACCCAATATAGCCAGCCTCGGTAACTTTTCAAAAAAGAATTTCCGAGAAGTTGTCGAGTACTACAAAGAAGATTTCATCGCAACTGGATATTCACCCAAGCACTCGGACCTCTGATCAATACCGTTCCGGACGAGGCTCCCGCCAATCAGCATCAACTCCCTTGGCCTGCAGGGTTTGTGCCCGTTGCTCGAGGCGACTGCGGTCCAGACGCCACACGTCGTAGATCCCAATCTGGCCGAGCAGCTCAGGCTGTAGGTCGCTCCAATGATCCCGTCCTGCCGTGCCGCGATCGATCAGCACCAGCACGGTTCTTGATGCACCCGGGCTCTGGAGGGGATATCCACTCCAACCGCGTCGCTTTTCATGGGCCAGGCGGTCCGCAATGTTGACCAACGCCCCATCGGATTGGCCTTCGTACAGGATCACCTGCCCTGTGTAAAAGTGCAGCGAAGGCTTCATGGCGCCAACCATGACCATGGGCTCTCCACTGCGCTGTTGCGACAACATCAGTGAGGCCGCATCGCGCACCGGCTGCTGACGCAGACGATCGGCGAGTTCGGCGATGGGAATCAGAGCCGTGAGGTGAAATCCGAGCAGACAGCCCTGCATGGCCAGCAAGGCCTGAGCGGCAGCACGACGCTGGAGCAACAGAACGGCGCCAAGCGCGGCGGCAGCACTGAACCAGACCGCAGCCCACTTCAATAGACCGCTGGCCAGCAGATCCACCGACAGCGTCGGCATCTCCGGATCATCGATCAAGGGAACCCAGAGCAATCCCAGCCAAAACCCAGCGGCCAGGACGGCGATCAGCGCCAGGCTGGTTCCCCAGGCCATCCGTTGCCAGCGCGATGAACCCACCGTGGCTTGGGCCACCAACAGGGCCGCCGCGGGGGTCGCGGGCAACCAATAACTGGGGAGCTTGGTGGCTGCAGTAGTGAACAGCAGCAGCACCGCCAAAAGCCAGCAAGCTGCGAATTGATGCAACGAATGTTCCGGAGCAATCCGCGATCGGGGCACCCGCGCCAGACCCAAAAGCAGGTAGGGCGTGAACGGCAGGGCAGCCACGAGCATCACCGGGCCGAAAAACCACCAGGGCTGAAGGTGATCGTTCACCACGGAGGTGAACCGTTGAAGATTGTGATAGCCGAAAAAGCTGTCCCAGAAGGGCTGTCCTTCCACCAGCAACTCCAAGGCATACCAGGGAAGACTGATCAGCGCAGTGAGCAGCAACCCGGGCAGCGGGCGCAGCCTGCGCCAGGGCTGGACGAGATCCCGTCGCAACGCTCCGAACATCAGCAGGGCGAGTCCTGAAAGCACCACAGCGACCGGGCCCTTGGCCAGCACTGCGAATCCGAGGAGCACCCAGGCCGGCCACCAGGCCACCTTTTTGGGGGCGGCAAAACGCCGCCACTGCAGCAACAAGCTGAGACCCAGCAGGCCACACAGCAGGGCATCACTCACTGCGGTGCGGCTCCAGACGAGCACCAGAGGCGAGAAGGCAAACGCCAGCGGTGCAATCAGTGCCGTCAAACGCGGACGTGCATCGCCGGAGAACGGCCAACGCAGCACGGTATCGGCGAGGCCAAGCATCAGCCCCACCGTGGCCAGGGCGGAAGGAAGCCGTGCCGCCCAACTTCCGAGAGGATCCCAAAACTCACGTCCTGGCACGGCATAGCCGAACCCCATCAGCCAATACACCAGGGGCGGTTTGTCGTAACGGGGCAAACCGTTCACCCGAGGCGTCAGCCAGTCGCCGGTCTCAGCCATGGCCCGCCCGGCTGCGGCAAACAACGGGGGTGTTTCATCCACCACACCGGTGGATCCCAGCCGCCAAAGGGTGATGACCAGTCCCAGGGTCAGTACAAGCGCCAGAACCTGGCGTCGCTGTCGTCCTGAAACATTGACCGACAAGGGACTCTCAGCTCCTGGGGTTGATGCTGACATCCGCCATCAGTCCTGTTCGAACCCAAGATTCAACACGCTGACTGAAGACCTCACAGGAGGCATGCTCCTCGGCCCAACTGCGACACAAAGAGCGCTCAATGCTGTCGACGCGTCTCAGGGCCTCCGTGAGAGCGACGACATCATCGGGCGGCACCAACCAGCCCGTGCGGCCAGAGCTGACTAACTCCCCGGGACCGCCCCGGTCATAGGCGACGACCGGAACACCACAGGCCAAGGCCTCAACCACAACATTGCCGTAGGCCTCGTTCCATTTCGGTGTGTTGATCAGAGCGCGGCAGTGGCCCAGCTCCTGTTGCAGCTCTCGTGTCGATCGAAATCCACGCCAATCGATCGTGCCCTTCGGAACACTCGCCTCCACCTGCCGCGCATAGGCCTCATCCTCACGCAACCCCCAAACCAGAAGCTGCTCATCCAACGCAGCAGCCGCAGCAGCCGCATCCTCCAGCCCCTTTTCCGGAGCGATGCGGCCCGCCCAACCCAGGGGTCCATCGGTCTGGCTCTGAAAGGTGTAATTCGTGAGATCAAATCCGTTGCCCACGACATTGGCGGGAGCGGGCAACCGGAAATCAGCGGCCTGGCGGTGGGTGTGAAAAGCAAGGCGACGTGAATCCCAGGCGGCGACGGCTTCGATCACATCGCACATCACCGCAGCCACATCCCCCATGCTCACGAGATGAAAAAGCTTGGCGCTGACCCGTTGCGTGAGCCACAGCGGCAGCCAGTCGTATCCGCCGTTGATCACAG
>JADHMX010000040.1 GCA_016779825.1 Synechococcus sp. BS301-5m-G53
TGCAGCAGATCCTGCATCAGATTTCGGTCCAAACCCCTGGGAAAGGATTCACCCGTCTGGACGGTCGATTGAATGCCTGGATCCGCAGCACGGGCCTGGACCAAGCCGTTCTGCACCTCACCTGTCTGCACACCAGCGCCAGCCTCACGATCAACGAGAACGCTGATCCTCGGGTGCTGCAAGACCTGGATGCATGGATGGCCGATGCCGTTCCAGAACACCGCCGTTATCTCCATGACGACGAAGGAGCCGATGACATGCCGGCCCACATCCGAACTGCGCTTACCAGCCAGACCCTGAGCCTGAGCATCTGCAGAGGCCAACTGCTGCTGGGCACCTGGCAAGCCGTTTACCTCTGGGAGCACCGCAGGGCTGCTCACACCAGAACGATCGCCTGCCACCTGTTCGGTGAACCATCGAGCCGCCCCACCCAGGAGAGCAACACCCAAACCAGCTCAGCAACGCCTCAAACTCTCTTGAGCCTGCGCAATGGAGAACGGATCAATCAAGCCATTCAGGCCCGCCACGACCCCAATGCCTGGGAAACCGACGACGGCATCGATACAGACACCGATCTGATGATTGATCGATTGCATGAACTGAGCGACTGACGACCGACGCCAGCCACGATGTAGTCGTGATCTAGGGCTCCCATGCCAGTTGAACGTCTCGACGCCGCCCAGAAGTCGGCACTCACCACAGCCTTGCCCAATTGGGTTGTGGACGGAGACAGGCTGCACCGCGATCTGCAGTTCAACAGCTTCGTGGAGGCCTTTGGATTCATGGCACAGGTGGCCTTGCTGGCCGAATCCAAAAATCATCATCCGAACTGGAGCAACGTCTACAACCGCGTCTCGATCGACCTAACCACCCATGATCTCGGCGGCCTCAGCAGCCTGGATGTGGAGTTGGCCAGCGCCATTGACGCCCTGCTGCCAGCATGAGTTGAGAGGGTCCTTGCGCATGTCCACTGCACCAGCCAGCTCCGGCGTCCCCGTCACCATTCTCAGCGGCTTCCTCGGAGCCGGAAAGACAACGCTGCTGAACCACATCCTCACCAACCAGCAGGGCGTGAAGACCGCGGTGCTGGTGAACGAGTTCGGCGAAATCGGCATCGACAACGATCTGGTCGTCACCACCGGTGACGACATGGTGGAGCTGAGCAACGGCTGCATCTGCTGCTCAATCAACGGCGAGCTGATGGAGGCGGTGGAGCGGATCATGGAGCGCCCTGAGCCCCTTGACTACATCGTCGTCGAAACGACAGGTCTGGCCGATCCCCTGCCGGTTGCCATGACCTTTCTGGGCAGTGAGCTGAGGGATCAAACCCGCCTCGATTCGATCATCACGCTGATCGATGCAGAGAACTTTGACGACAGCGTTCTGGAAACAGAGGTGGGCCGGGCCCAGGTGATCTACGGCGACATCTTGCTGCTGAACAAGTGCGACCTCGTCTCCGAAGAACGGCTTGAGACCGTCGAACAGCAACTCAGAGCTGTCAAGAACGATGCGCGCATCCTGCGATCAGTGAACGGAGATGTGCCCCTGGCCTTGCTGCTCAGTGTCGGGCTGTTCGAATCCGACAAGGTGATTTCAGCTGCCGAGGATCCAAGCCTGGATCACAGCGACTGCGACCACGACCATGGCCACTGCAGCCATGACCACGATCATGCGCACGACCACAACCATGGGCATGACAACAACCATGGGCACGACCACAGCCATGGGCACGACCACAGCCATGGGCACGACCACAGCCATGGTGACCATCAGGACATCGAGGGATTCACCTCACTGTCCTTCAAAAGTGATGGTCCCTTCGCGCTGCGCAAGTTCCAAAACTTCCTGGACAACCAAATGCCCCAGGAGGTGTTCAGAGCCAAAGGCATCCTCTGGTTCAACGAAAGCGAACGCCGTCACGTGTTTCATCTGGCGGGCAAACGCTTTTCCATCGACGACACCGACTGGACCGGCGATCGCAAGAATCAATTGGTGCTGATCGGCCGCAACATGGACCACAGCACCCTGCGACGACAACTCCAGGCCTGCGTGGCACCGGATGCAGGAAAAGGTTTCGGCTGATTCAGCACAAGCGGCAAATGCTGCTTATTCTTCGTTCCATGCAAGACATCTCAATGGTCGAACCGCTGCTGCTCGGAACAGTGTTTGTTCTCGCAAGTGTTCTGATGTGGCTCCTGGCCGATTCCGATGACGACAATGGCGGGGGCGGGTTGCGACAGCCGGCTCTTGTACCGATTCCCGTCCGTCATCACCAGCGCTGAAGGCGCGCAAAACGACGACACCTTTTTTGCTCATCCCCCGCTACGGCGGGGGATTTTTTATGACCACGCTCAACTCTGCGGGAGCAGCGTGACTCTGGCGCCGTCCCTGAACCTGAGGCGGCACCGGGTTTGTGGGGGATGCGCCTGATCAATCGGACAGTGGGCACGCACCAGCACATCAGCGATGCGGATTCGGTATTCCCACGCATCCCCCAGAAATTCACGGCCCAGAACGCTTGCCTCTCCTTCGGCATCGGCGATCACAGTGATGTCATGGGGGTCCACCAGCACACAACAGTCACCGGATGCTCCGGGGTCGGCCTGCACCCATGGCGCTGATGGGTCCAGATCTCCCAGCAGACAGGACAAGTGCCCTTGGTCATGGACGTGAACCGGAATCAGGTTGCGCTGGAGCACGAAGGATCCAACAAACGGCGTCGCCGGTGATCTGACGATCTCGGGGGGCGACGCACATTGATGCAGCACACCATCCCGCATCACAGCGACGCGATCGCAAATCGCCAGGGCTTCGCCAGGATCATGGGTCACGATCACTCCGCTGGCGGCACAGGCGTCGAGCACGGAGGCGAGCTCGCTTCGCAGGCGCAGCCTCACTTCCACATCAAGACTTGAAAAAGGCTCATCAAGCAGCACAACCCTTGGAGCCGGAGCTAAAGCGCGCGCCAAAGCCAGCCGTTGCCTCTGGCCACCGGACAGTTGGTGCGGGTAACGCTGCTCAAGCCCTTGCAGCGCCAGCAAATCAAACAGCCAGGCCACGCGCTCACGGTTCGGGTGCCGCCGAGGCAGGCCAAAACTGGCGTTCTGCCACGCGTTCAGGTGGGGAAACAGGGCATAGTCCTGGAAAACCATGCCGACGCCCCGACGTTCCGGTTCCATCCAGACCCCATCACCAGCGACCGTGCGCTGATCCAGCTGAACGGTGCCCCGCCGAGGGCGTTCGAAGCCGGCAATCAAGCGCAGCAGAGTGGTTTTGCCACAGCCGGAGGGACCAAGCAGACCCACCAGTTCCCCATGCGCCACCTTGAGGTCCACCCCCTTCAGGGTCCATTCATCGGAGGCATTGCCGTAGCTATGCCAGACCCCGTTCAACGCAACCGTTGGCTCCATCGGGAGCAGCTGTTCCACAGATCAGATGAAGCTTGGGAACCGACCGAGCTTATGAGTGTGCCAAATGATCGAAGCCGGTGTGCGGTTTGCACGCCCTGAGTCAGGCCAACAACCTCTATGGCCAGACTTGTTCCATGGCAATGTCGCAACGCAATGTCGCGACAACGGTGTCCGGCCCATCGCTGAATTGAAGTTGCTGCCCAACCGGATTGTTCCAAGCCCAAGCCGGCTGGCCCTGATTCTGATCGCCTCCATCACTGGCCTGATCGCCATCTGGCCGGTACTGACGCTGGTGCTGGAAGCCCTGGCGTCCCTACACAAGGGCTTCAGCGATCTTGGCCCCGACGGGATGCAGCAGATCGTTGGCACGATCAAGCTTCTGCTTGGCACAGCAACGCTGGGCACCGTGCTGGGCACAGCCAATGGCTGGCTGTTGTGCAACTGCCGTTTCCCCGGTCGGCAAGGGCTGCGCATTGCCCAGCTGATCCCCCTGGCAACACCGGCTTATCTGCTGTCCGCCACACTCGTCGACCTGGGCAGTCGCCACAGCTGGACCATTCACGGCATGGGTTGGGGCATCGCTGTGATGGCCCTGACGACCTACCCCTACGTTTTCCTACTGAGCACCGAAAGTTTCTCCGTGAGCGGCCAGCGCCAGCTGGAGGCCTGTCGCAGCCTCGGGGTCGGCCCTTGGGAGGCCTTCCGACGCGTCGCCTTGCCCATCGCGCTGCCGGCAATCGGTGCTGGCGTTGCCCTAATGGGAATGGAAGTGGTCAATGAGCTCGGTGCCGTCCAGCTGCTTGGCATTCCCAGCCTCTCTGCAGGCATCCTGGAAACGTGGCAGTCCGACGGCGATCCCGCCGGGGCCATCAGCTTGGCCTTGATCACGCTGATGATCGTGCTGGGTTTGGTGGTGTGTGAACGCAGCCTGCGCAGGCGCAGTCGACGTTGGAGCGATGGCGTGGCCGGCGGGGATGCAACCGCCTGGCATCTGGATGGATTGCGGGCTGCGGTGGCACAACTGCTTGCCGCCATTCCACCGATTGTGAGTCTGGGCACCCCACTGCTGTGGGCCGCCAGCAACCTGGATCAGCTGCAAAACAGCTGGAATGACGATCTGATCAGCCTGAGCGGCCGCAGTTTGCTGCTGGCTCTTGTTGCTGCCGTTTTGTCGGTGTCCGCAGCACTGGTGCTGGCCATCGCCAAACGCTGGTCCAGTGCCCCATGGCTGAAAAGCCTCACCTTCCTGGCGGGAACGGGCTACGCCATCCCCGGCACCGTGCTGGCTCTGGCCCTGCTGCTCACAGGAGCCCCCTGGCAGTTGGCCCCGCTGCTCCTGTTGCTGTGGGGTTACAGCGACCGCTTCCTGGCGGTGGCGAAAGGTGGCTTGGACGCAGCACTCGAGCGGATCAGCCCCAGCCTCGACGAGGCGGCCACAGGGATGGGATCCTCGTGGCAACGCGTGCTCCAACGGGTGCACTTGCCTCTCTTGCGCGGGCCGATCACCGTGGGCCTGCTGCTGGTGTTTGTGGACACGGTGAAAGAGCTTCCTCTCACCTTTGCCCTGCGGCCCTTCGACTTCGACACCCTGTCAGTGCGAGTGTTCCAATACGCCGGCGATGAACGGTTGGCCGAAGCGCTCTTGCCCGCCCTGATGATCCTTGTGCTGGGACTGATCGCCGCCATGGCTCTGGTGCCGACGCTGGATCAGGCCTCCAGACGAGAGACGTCGTCATCCCCGCAGCAACCGCTCTGATGCATTGCGCTGGAGCAAACCAGCACGGGTGTTGAGACGGAGCGGGAGTGTTGACCAGGACAGCGGCCGTCCGGTGGACACGGCATAGGTGGTCTCCAGGAGGGTGCCCCTGCCCCCATCGATCTCCAGCAACGTGAAGGTCTGCTGCGCTGGAGCTCCGCCGTCCAGCAGACGCCGGGGGCCACTGCCCAGCGCGCCGAGCTGAATGAGATCAAGCTGGCCACGACGACCGGAGAACCAGGCGTGGTGATGACCACTGATGTAGGCCTGCACGCGGGCGTTCTCCATCAGGGACTGAAGCGCACTCCCCCGATCCAACACCTCACCGGGGCGATCCTTGCCCTGACCAACACCGACCAGGGGCAGGTGGCCAACCACGAACCGGGCGCGAGCCGCTTGTGCCTGGGCACTGGCCAACTGCCGTTGTGCCCAGGCCAGCTGATCCTCAGGCACACGGGCTGAGCTGGCATCCCAGACCAGCCAGAAGATCCCGTCCTGCAGCACGGTGTAGCGGAACGGGAACTGCGAAGCATCGGCCAACTTCAGTCCCATGCGTGAACGGAGCGGAGTCCAGAACCGGCTCACAGCAGAACGATCAGCCGGAAACCCCGGTGAACCGTCATGGTTCCCGATCGCTGGCAGCAGAGGGATGCCGGCCCTCTTTAACCGCTGCAGAACAGACGTTTCGAAGCCTTGCCACATCGCATCGAGCTGCTGGCCCGAAAGTCCATGCTTCTGGCCCGCGACCATGTCTCCTGCACAGACCAGCAGGTCCGGCTGAAGGGCAATCAGCTGGTCCAGCCCCTGTTGAACGGCAGGGATGTAGCTGGTGGAGCCGTAACTGCTGTTGAGATCACTGATCAGCCCAACCCGCAGGGCAGCCCTCCTGGCGGCGTTCAAGGGGAGGGCTGCAGCACTAAGACCAGTGCCAATGACCAGCTGCAGCACTCGGCGACGGCTCAGCAGCACGGGCATCAGCATGAACGCTTCACACGTTGCTCCACCAACCGATCAGCCACCAGTGCTCCGCTGGCGGCAACATCGGCCAGGGTGGAGAGAAGCCGGTAACTCAGCACAACAGCCAAGAGCTGCGCTTCCGGCACGGCAGCACCCAAACGCAGCAACAAGGTGGCCTCAAAGACCCCCAGCCCACCTGGTGCACCTGGAACCACCAGCCCAACGGCATAGGCCAGTCCGAAGGCCGCGAGCCAGGTGAAGGGCGCCAGGCGATCAATACCGAAGGCCTGCACGCTGCACCAGAACCCGGCAAAGCGGCAGAGCACAAACAGCAGCTCAAGGGTGAAGGGCCGCCAGGGGTAGCCGCCGCGGCCACTCCCCTCACTTTCCAGGGGCCCACTGCCCGCCGACTGCAATTGCGCTGCTTTGGAACGCTCTAGTCGACGCAGGAGCGGCTCCCGCCAGCGCGGAATCATCAGCAACGCGGGCCAGGGAGCGAGCAAGGCGAGACCCTGCTGCCATCCACCGGCAACCACGACCAGAACGGACGCCGCCACGATCAGAAGCGGATCAAGAATCACACCGGCCAGGGCCGGTCCGCCGCCAATCACCGGGCGCAGCACCCGGACCCGCTCCACCAGATGCCAGATCCCCCCCGGCAGATACTTGAGCAGGTTGCTGCGCACAAACAGCGGCACCACCGCGAGGCCCTGGGGGGGGTGTCGCAACCAAACCAACAGGTCGCGCCAGGCCAGACCATTGATCAGGATGCTGAGCCAAGTCAGGGCCAGCCCCAGCAACAGCCACCACCAACCGTTGACCACCAGACTGAGCTGTCGGAGCTGGCCCGCCTGCTGGGCCAAGGCGCCAGCGATAAAGGTCAGGCTGGCCAGGGTGATCCAGAGCTTGGGTTGACGCAGAACGTTGCCCATCAGGCCCAGTCCTCGGTACTGACAAACGGTGCAGCGGCGGCGGCAGCCCGCAGCTCATCAAGACCACAACCTGTGCTGGCCTGAAGGGCCGCCAGGGCCTCCGCTTCAGCTTTCACAGTGCAACGACCATCCGGACGACGCACCTGCTTGGCGGCAAGCGGTCCCCAGGGCGTCTCGAGCACACCCTGGCGCCTCGGCAACACCCAACGGCCCTGGCGCCTCTCCCGCAAACCAATGCTGCTGCCAGCACTGAGCCAAAGGCTGCGCATCTGTTCGGCATTTCCATCCCGCACGAGTGCAGTCACCGCCTGGCCACTGCGACCCTTTTTCATCAACAACGGCTGCACCGCCACATCAATGGCCCCTGCATCACGCAAGCGATTGGCCAAGGCCGCAACCTCTTCAGGGGTGGCGTCATCAATCCAGGCTTCCTGAACGATCAGCGACTCCCAGCGGGGAGCATCAACCGCATCCAGCTGCGGAGTGTGCAGAACCAGACGCACCAGGTTGGGGCGATCCAGCTGGCGATGGCCAAGGCCGACGCCGATCTTTTCGGCCACCAGAACCTCAGGGGCCATGAAGCGATCCACCAGCACCGATACCAGGGCCAGGCCCGTGGGCGTCACCAGTTCCCCCGTGGGTAGGCCCTCACCCTGCAGCAGCGGAATGCGGTGACGACGCGCCAGTTCCAGCACCGCTGGCACGGGAACGGGCAACAGACCATGGGCGGTGGCCACCGTTCCAGTCCCGGCAGGCAACGGGGAACAGACAACCTCTGCAGGGTTGAGATCGTCCATCGCGGCACAGACCCCCACCACATCCACCAGGGCATCGATGGCTCCGACCTCATGGAAGTGAACGGCCTCCACCGACGTTCCATGCACCGAGGCTTCGGCCTCCGCCAGACGGGTGAACACGGCGAGAACCCTTTGCTTCAGCGTTGGAGCCAGAGCGGCTGCATTGATCTGATCGCGAATTCCTGACCAATGGCGGTGGGGGGGCTGATCTTCAAGACCCCGCACATCGACGCGGACCCCCCGCAGCCCGCCGCTGCGCTCCTCGTGCTGGGTGATGCGGTAGCGGCCTGCCAAACCGAGGGCCGCCAGCGGCGACTCCACCACGGCCTGGTCCACGCCCAAATCCAGCAGGGCAGCCAAGAGCATGTCCCCCGCCAACCCCGTTGGTGCATCAATCCAAAGAGCACTCATCGCCCCAAACGCGGGGCTGTCTCCAACAGAACAACAGCCTGCTGGTCAAGCGCCTCACGCTGCTGACGCAACTGCTGCTCAATCTCCCGGCGGGCGCGACGCTGTTCCCGCTGGGCGGTGGCCACGTCATGGCCCGACAGTCCCCAGAGCCGTCCCAACAAAGCTCGGTCATCAGCACCACCACGGGCTTTGCCAAAGACCACGGTCTCAGCGGCGATGCCGGCCTGAAGCACCCGGCTCCAACGCCGTAGATCCTCAAGAGGCATCCGGACGCTGTCCGGCACAGCGAATTCAGTTGCGCCGCTGCTACGCAGTCCTGCACGCACACAGGCCAGGGTTCCCACCAGCACCTGCTGAACCGGAAGTTGCTCTTCTTCCGCAATCAGCAAATGTCCCGCCTCATGCACCGCAATTCGGCGCAAACGCTCCTGCCCACCGGGCAAAGCTTCAGCAAGGATGTGTCCGCCCATGCCTTCCCAGGTAGCGGCATCAACGCTGAGGGTGACCAGGGCACCTCCAACCGCCACCACGATCCAGGCAGCAGAGAGACCCAGGGCAGGGCCAAAAGCACCGAGAGCCGTGATGCCGGCAACGGCGACTCCAGCACGTAGTGCTCCAGTGGAGCCCTGCCCCGCCTCTGCCATCAGCTGCGAGCGCGGGAGGTGGCACGCCCACGACCTCCCTTGGATTTGCCGCCACGCGTCGGCATGGGAGCAATCACCTCATGATTTTCGAGGTGCAGTTCCTGTCCCTGGCGTCGCAGGTCGAGGCTGACGAAGTGACGAAGGTGTTCGAGGGGAAACTCTCCCTTGATCTGGATTTTGAAGGGAAGCGGACGGTGGCCGTCTGCACGGGCCTGCTGCCTCACCTTCACCACCATTTCGCCAGTTTCAGGCTTGGTGAAGATCAACTCCCCTCGAATGGAGAAGAAATCGTCACCCTCCGGCAGGGTGTCGGAGGCATCGGCTTGGTCCGGAGCCAGGGTGCTGGGTTCCCATACCCCAGCGATCTGCAGATGCAGATGATCACTTTCACGGCTTCTGGGATAGACGACCCAGAGGTGGGGCTGATCCAGGGGAACATGCCGCCGAATCAGGGTGAGCACACGGCCAAGCACAACCGTTTCCAGCTGAACCCCCTGGGCATCGGTCAACGTGCCGCGGGTGAGTTGCTCGGGGTCGGTTGGGGCGTAAGTGCCGCGCACGAGACCGATGGCCCGGTACTGCAACGGCTCTGTGACCGGGGGAATCGGATGGGCGCGCATTGATGCTGATCCGGGCGGAGTCAAAAGCCCTTATGAAGACTGTAGCCAGCCCACCGCAATCCCCTCAGACTGAAATGGCTGATTCGAGATCGGATGCAGAGCCCGCGCCGGATTCTGTTGCTGCTGGCCTCCATGGTTGGAGCTGCACTGGTCGGTTGGATCGTCGCTGCCTCCATGGCCCCAGAAACCCGCGCACGGGCGAGTCGCCTGGCAGAAGATCAGCAGGTGGCAACGCTGATGCAGCGACTTCAGGACCCGGACGAGCGCAGCGAGGCGGAGCGCGTCCTCCTGCTGGAACGCCTGGTTTCAATGGAACGCCTGCAGGAGGCTGAGGTGGTGCTGCAACCCTGGCTCTCTGGCCGATCCACCCCGCGCGAACTCACCCTGTTCAAAGCGGAGCTCCAACGCCGCAATGGCCAGCCTGAAGCAGCCCGACGCAGCCTCCAACAACTGATGCGCCTGCATCCGGATGATCTGCAGGTTCTGCAACTAATGGTGCTCCTGGATCAACAACAGGGACGTCATCGTGAGGCCTTAGCAGAGCTCACCACCCGGTTCAAGAACCTGGAGCCAGGCCAGCGCCTGGAGATTGGTCTGCTGCTGGCCGATCTTCTGCGTCAAGGCGGATCCGATCAGGAAGCGGTCAATCTCTATCGCCAACTGGCCGCAGAGGACGCGACCGACGCAAGGCCCCTGTTGGCCCTAGCGCTATTGCAACAGGACAAGGGCAGTACCGCAGATGTTCAAGCTCTGCTGAAGCAGGCCCAGGAACGACGGAAGTCAAGCGGACGAATCAGTCCTTTGATCGATGTGGTGGCTGGACAGCTCGGATTGAGTGCAGCCCGCAACACCGCTTCTGAACCACCCAGAGCTAAGGCGATTCAGGAGGGTTCTGATAGGCCTTGAGGGCCGCATCAATGGCATCAGAAGGTGGCGTGGCCTCGTCCATGGCCGTCGCCCGCCGGATCTGGTTCAACAGATCCATGGGGTTGGCGGAATCCAGAATGGAACCGCTGCCATTGGTGTCGCCGTAGATCTCGCGTTCCTCGCGGTTCTGAAAAGGGGCTTCCACCTGAGCACCTGCGCCCACCGGGATAGCGGTCGCCACCAGGGAAGACAGAACAAGTTGCGCGACAGCCGCAAGACGGCGAGACATCAGCGAACTCCGGAGTTGGCTGATGCTAAGGGTCTTTGGCGCCACTGGATCAACCGTGCAGATCGCCACCTGGAACGTGAACTCGGTTCGCACGCGACTGGATCAGGTGCTCAGTTGGCTGGAGAACAAGCAACCCGATCTGCTTTGTCTGCAGGAGACCAAGGTGGATGACCCCCTGTTTCCCCTGGAAGCCTTCAAATCTGCTGGCTGGCACGTGCACATCCATGGCCAAAAGGCCTACAACGGCGTCGCCCTGATCAGCCGCGAGCCCTTGGAGGATGTGCGCTGCGGCTTCGTTGGGGAGCTCCCGGATGATGCAGAAGCGGACGATCTCGGCGCACAGAAGCGCGTGATCAGCGCACTGCTGAATGGCGTTCGCGTACTCAACCTTTATGTGCCGAATGGATCGAGCCTGAAGTCGGAGAAATACCCCTACAAATTGGCCTGGCTCGGCTGCCTCAAGCGTTATCTCGATGCCCAACAGCAACGCGGCGAGCCTCTGTGCATGGTCGGCGACTTCAACATCGGCCTCGAAGCACGCGATCTTCCTGACCCCGACCGCCAGACCGGCGGAATCATGGCGAGCGATGCCGAACGCCAGGCCCTTCGTGACGCCCTAGGTGAACGGCTTCAGGACGTGTTCCGGGTGTTCGAACCGGACTCCGGTCACTGGAGCTGGTGGGACTACCGCAGCGGTGCCTGGGACCGGGATCGCGGCTGGAGAATCGACCATATCTATTTGTGCGAAGAGCTGCTGGGACTCGCCCGCAGCTGCGTCATCCACAAAGGCATGCGCGGCAACCAACAACCCAGCGACCATGCCCCGGTCAGCGTTGACCTCGACTGGCCTCCCGCCGACGACGACGACGGCGTTGAACCGTTGTTCTGATTCAGTTCAGTAGACCTCAACTCCGGCTGGCAGCGTCACCATCCGCTTGGCCGATTCCCCGCAGGTGCGCGGCGTGGGCAGCACCTTGCCCGGATTGGCAAGGTTGTCTGGATCGAAGGCAGACCGCAACAGCCCCATCGTTTCCAGATCGTCGGGGCCGAACATCCAGTCGAGGTAGCAACGCTTGTCGGCGCCGACGCCATGCTCTCCACTGATGCTGCCGCCGGCATCAAGACAAACCCGCAGGATCGCGGCCCCGAGCTCCTTGACGCTCCGCTCCACATCGGGCTGGTCCAGGGAATACAGGATCAGTGGATGAAGGTTGCCATCGCCGGCATGGAAAACATTGGCCACGGGCAGTCCATGCTCCTGGCTGAGCCGTTCAATCGCCGCAAGCACCGACGGGAGGCTGCTGCGGGGAACAACACCGTCTTGCACGTAATAGGTCGGCGTGATTTTGCCCACCGCTGAAAACGCGGATTTACGTCCTTTCCAAAGCACAGCACACTCTTTGGGGTCCTGAGCCCGACGCAAACCACGGGCCCCCGCTGCCCGACACAGCGCATCGGCCCGTTCGGCAGACGCCTGAACCTCAGCGTCCTGCCCATCGAGCTCAATCAACAGAACCGCCGCGGCATCGCGGGGGTACTCGTCGTAGCCGAAGAAATCATTCACCGCATTGATGGTGACGTTGTCCATGATTTCCATCCCTGCCGGCAAAAGGCCGCTGGCGGTCACCGATCGCACCGCTTCTCCTGCCGCTTCCATCGTGGCGAAATCCGCCAACAGCACGTTCACGCACTCCGGCGCCCGCAGCAGGCGCAGGGTGATGGCCGTTGCAATGCCCAGCGTTCCTTCGCTGCCGATGAAGGCACCACGTAGATCCAGTTCGCAGGATTCGGCCAACCCGTTGCCCAGATGTGTGATGGTTCCGTCGGGAAGCACCACCTCAAGCCCCAGCACATGATTGCTGGTTACGCCGTACTTCAGACAATGCACCCCGCCTGAATTTTCCGCCACATTGCCGCCGATGCTGCAGACCACCTGACTGGACGGATCCGGGGCGTAATAGAACCCATCCCCGGCAACAGCGCGCGTCACCCAGCTGTTGATGACCCCGGGCTGAACCGTGACCCGTTGATTGGCCAGATCAAGCTCAAGCACCTGACGCATGCGACTGGTCACCACCAGAAGCGCCGGCTGATCCACCAACGCCCCCCCCGAGAGACCGGTGCCGCTGCCCCGGGCCACAAAAGGCACGCCGCGCTGATGGCAGCACTGCAGCACCGCGGCGACCTGTTCCGTTGTTTCCGGCAGCACGGCCAGAGGCGGGGAGTGGCGCTCAAGCGTCAGTCCGTCACAGTCGTAACTGAGCAGTTCCTGACGTTTGGCCACGATGGCCCGAGGGGGCAGAAAACGGCGCAGATCCCTCTCCAGTACTGACCAGTCGTGGGTCACAGCGATCTCGATCTGACCAAAGACTACGCATCAAAAAGCGTGCGAAGTGGTCAATCAAGAAACACAGCAAACGGAACCGGACGTTCCTGAGTCAGGATGTTGCACGGTTTGCATCAGCCCTTTGGCGTCGGTTCCAGTGACAGCTCCCGCGTTGAACACCAGCCAATCCGAGGCCATCTTCGGCGCAGCACAGGCGCTGATGCCTGGAGGTGTCAGCTCCCCTGTACGAGCGTTCAAGTCGGTTGGCGGTCAGCCGATCGTGTTCGATCGGGTCAAAGGTCCCTACGCCTGGGACGTGGATGGGAATAAGTACATCGACTACATCGGCAGCTGGGGGCCGGCCATCTGCGGCCACGCCCACCCGGATGTGATCGCAGCTCTGCAAGAGGCCATCGAGAAGGGCACCAGCTTTGGAGCGCCTTGTGCCCTCGAGAACACCCTGGCCGAGATGGTGATCGACGCTGTTCCCAGCGTCGAGATGGTGCGCTTCGTCAACAGCGGCACCGAGGCCTGCATGGCTGTGCTGCGCCTGATCCGCGCCTACACCGGCCGCGACAAGGTGATCAAGTTCGAGGGCTGCTATCACGGCCATGCGGACATGTTCCTGGTGAAGGCAGGTTCTGGCGTCGCCACCCTTGGACTGCCCGACTCTCCAGGCGTGCCCCGCAGCACCACCGCCAATACCCTGACGGCCCCCTACAACGATCTGGAAGCCGTTAAGGCGCTGTTCGCCGAGAACCCCGATGCGATCGCGGGCGTGATTCTCGAGCCAATCGTCGGTAATGCCGGTTTCATTCAGCCTGAGCCTGGCTTCCTTGAGGGTCTTCGGGAACTGACCAAGGAGAACGGAGCTCTGCTCGTCTTCGACGAGGTGATGACCGGATTCCGAATCAGTTACGGCGGTGCCCAAGCCCATTTCGGGGTCACCCCTGATCTCACAACCATGGGCAAGGTGATTGGTGGGGGTCTGCCCGTTGGCGCCTACGGCGGCCGCGCCGACATCATGGGAATGGTGGCGCCCGCTGGCCCCATGTATCAGGCCGGGACCCTCAGCGGCAATCCCCTGGCCATGACGGCCGGCATCAAGACCCTTGAGCTGCTCAAGCAACCCGGCACCTACGACAAGCTGACCGCCACAACCCAGAAGTTGGTGGCGGGCATCAAAGAGGCAGCTGAAGCCGCCGGCCTGCAGATCACCACCGGCAGCGTCAGCGCCATGTTCGGCTTCTTCCTTTGTGAAGGTCCCGTGCGCAACTTTGAAGATGCCAAGGCCACCGACTCAGAGCGTTTCGGCAGGCTGCATCGCGCCATGCTCGAGCGGGGCGTCTACCTCGCCCCTTCCGCCTTCGAAGCTGGCTTCACCTCCCTGGCGCACTCCGACGCCGACATCGACGCGACGATTAATGCCTTCCGCGAAAGCTTCGCGGCCGTGGCCTGATC
>JADHMX010000041.1 GCA_016779825.1 Synechococcus sp. BS301-5m-G53
GTGCAACTCAAAAGGGAGATGAGCCCACCAACAACGTGATGGACTCATAGGCACCCACCTTTGGCGTGATGAAGGACACACCATCCTTGTCGTACCGGCGTCGTCACTCGGGGGCAACACGATCAGGCAGGCATAGAGCAATCCAAAGGAAGTCTTTCTCTTGGATGCATCAGAGCGCTACCAAACCACAGGGATAAAGTCCAGGTGAAAGTCCTCAAGTAAGGGAACAACACGTTCAGTCTTCTCTCATAAAAAACAGACGAGAAGGGCTTTGGATAACCACACACGAGGGAACTACCACCGGGTTCAGGCTCCCTTGATGTCTCCTCGCCTGGGCCTTTCATTACTTCAACTCACCAGAGGTAGAGGGACGTGCAGGTCCTAGGGGAGTCAGTGGTGGAGGAACTGCTTCTGGACTGGCTCCCATCGTCTGAGGTCCTGCAAGCACTGGACTTTTTGTTCGCCTGTGGATCCCTATCGCTGACTCTCCCTATGGACTCCGCTCAAAAACTCATAGAGAAGCTGGTAGAGAGACGGATGCAGAACACTGGAGAAACTCAAGCAGTAGCGACTGCCAACGTGATGGCTGCCTTCGAGAAGCTCAAGAAAGACGAGAAATAGCTCAAAGTCTTGAAAATGCTGGCCTTACCGCTGCCAGCGACGCGTTGACCAGTGAGAGACCTGATCCTCTGTCTTCTTGGTTTGGATGCGATTGAGCATTTCCCCATAGCGTTGAACAAGAGGACAGAACTCGGCGAACTCAGGCTTGTTGTGCTCAAAGAAGGCGAACTGTTCGGCTCGCGCCGTGCAGCAACCGAGTCCACAGGATTGCCCCATGTAGTGGGCGCAGGTCATGGGATTTGCTCCACAACGATTTGATCCTCTACGCGTTGGATGCTCTGGCGATGAGTGACGTTCGTGACTCTTCTGAGAGTCAGGTAAACATCGGCGATGAATCTGAGTTGGTCTGCAACCTCAGGCAGAAGCAGATGGGTTGGGGCTCTGGTCAGTCTGTTTCTGCTGACTAGGCATGACAGATTTCTTCTGGCGACCCAATATGCAAATGCGTTGAAGCTCTTCTCGATGTTGCGCTTTGGAACTCTGTTGTTGATTGCCGCCGCCACTGCTTTAAGTGGATGTTCCATCGATGTTGAGAGCTTCAAGGACTGCAAAGACAAAGACGGCAACCCCCTGCCGGAATGGATCTGTCGCAAGAACTCCGACGAGAAAAGCGATTGATCACCTGAGCGAGTGCCCCGCTCTGTTTAGGGTTTATCCCTACTGAGCCCGATTCAGCGATCATGCAGGCGATCTTCAATGGCATGGTGCTTGCAGAGAGCGACGACATCGTGAAGGTGGATGGCAATCCCTACTTCCCCCGTGAAGCGATGAACACTGAGTTCTTTCGTGTATCGAGCCACAGCACTGTCTGTGGTTGGAAGGGCACGGCCCGTTATTGGGATGTCGTCGTAGGCGATCAGGTCATCACCAATGCGGTGTGGGCCTACGACACTCCGAAGCCAGAGGCTGAATCCATCCGCGAGCGCTTTGCCTTCTATCGAAACAAAGGTGTGACGCTGGTCTGATCAGCCCTTGCCTGCGTGGCGTCACACCCGCCTGGCAGAAGCAAGTGGGCTGGATGATCAAAAACCGCGTCCGTCACGCTCTCGCATTTCCAGCCGGAGTTGCTGGTAGCGAAGCAAGGCCCGCTCCTCATCCAATTGAGGAAACAACAAACGAGCCTCTTCCAAGTTTGGGGGCTCCAAGAGCCAGTCATCAGAACGATCAGGGGCCACTTGCTCAGGGTTGCGATCCCAGATCTGGCGACCTGGCGCAACCCAGCCAAACCAGCGACGAAAGCGATCGAACAGCTCGAGTGGGTGCATCAACTCACCCTAAGGAGATCACGAATCCGAGCGCTCGTACCAGCGGCTATGGAGCGGCGTCTCCCTCGAATGAGGGAGCTCTCAGATGGAATGACTCCCCCAAATCAGGGATGCGTGTGAACTGGTTTGTAGTCGAGGGCAATGCTGTTGTTGATCCGTAGGACGTCAGCACCTGCACATGCTCTGATGACTGGGGGCTCTCCCTTGGCTTGGCCTGTTGGGACGATGTGAAAATCCAGGGCTGATCAGCCTGGAAAACCAGCCTGTTCAGGCTGATGAATCTTCCGTTCTGAGGTGTCGAGCTTTCTGGATGTCGTTGTCTTGGATCGTGACCATCCCGCCAGGGAGTGAACAACAGGAAATTTCCGGCCACCAATCCTGCCGTCACGATCACCGCAACAAGTTGCTCCAGCTGTTCAACATCCATTCCTCCATTTTCACGCTCCCCTGCGGGGAATAGCTCTATGGATCAAGGATGGTGAAGCTGGCTGAACAACGGTGAATGTTCAACCGTTGGCTGGCTGGAATTCGGCTCTGCCTGCAGTTCCAGGACCACTGCAGTCCCAAGCATCACCGTGATGACAGCAAACCAATGGCCCAGCGTTAGTCGTCGATTTCGTTTGCGAAAAATACAGCGGGTCATACCAGGATCTTCCTTATGTCCCTGGTTTAACGGCTCTGTTTGGCTGAAATCGAAGCGTTTGCTACGAGAAAGCTTGGAAAACGCTGAGACGACTCGTCTCAATTCTCTTTTGGGTTCTCCAGGTCGCGGCGGATCAGGGCCAGCAGGTAGGACGGCGCTTTGTAGCGGGTTGGCAGGCAGCGGTTCAGCGTTTCCAGGTGCCCCCAGCAGACGGTGCGCTCAATGTCCTGAGCGGTTTTTCCCTGCTGAAGGAGACGCCGCAGCGCCTTGCAATACATCGGATATCCCGCCTCGAGTTCACCGATGGTGAGTTTCGCCTGAGGCATAGGACCACTGAAGCCACTTCCAACCTATGCCCCCGAGGGTCAGGCTCAACTGCCGAGCCAGGCGACGCAGTCGATTTCCACCCGTGCTCCCTTGGGGAGGGCCGCCACCTGAACGCAGGCGCGAGCTGGACTCACCCCCTCACCAAACACCTCGGCATAGATGCCATTGACGGTTTGAAAATCGCCCAGGTCGGCCAAGAAGACCGTGGTGCGCACCACCTGAGCAGGGGTGGCACCGGCTTCCTTCAGCACAGCACAGAGGTTTTTCAGCACCTGATGCGTTTCCGCTGCCACATCACCGTTGCCCACCATCTCGCCGCTCGCTGGATCAAGGGGAATCTGCCCGGAGCAATAGAGCCACTCGCCGGCGAGGACGGCCTGGTTGTAGGGCCCAACCGGTGCAGGGGCATCTTGAGTGGTGATGGCCTTGGCGCTCATGGGGTGTTCCTTCGCAGCAGTTACCCAGATCATCGCCGCTGACGATCCCGCACCTAGCAATTCCTCATGCCGGTCGCCACTGATCCTTGTCTGTGCGCAGCTGGCCTAGCTCCGTGGCTGAGCGGGCCTGCATGAACAGGTTGGTTTGGCGTTCCAGGCCGATGCTGCTGGGAAGGCTGAGCTCGCCTTTGGAGCGCAGGGTTTGTACCTCCCGCAAGCGCTCAGCCAGAACCGTGTCGTCGGGACGTTGTTCAACGGCCCAGAGCAGGTTGGCTTCCGTGTACTCGTGAGCGCAACAAACTTTGGTCTCATCAGGCAGGTTGGCGAGCTTGTTCAAGGCCTGATGCATTTGTTCGGCACTGCCTTCGAACAGGCGACCGCAGCCCCCGCTGAACAGGGTGTCCCCGCAGAACAGCAGCGGCCCCGTCTCGGCCGCCTGCGGGGTTGGGACGAAAAAGGCGATGTGGGCCCTGGTGTGGGCCGCCACATCCAGAACCTCCACCTGCTCGCCAAGAACAGTGATCTGGTCCCCATCCCGCACCGGCAAGGTTTGGAACGGAATCCGCTCCCGGTCATCAGCGGAGGCAATCACCGCTGCCTGGGGCCAACGCTGCAGCAAGTCCGGCGTTCCTCCAATGTGATCGGCATGGTGATGGGTCTGCAAAACCGCGGCCAGGCTCAACTGGTGATGCTCCAGCCAGTTACGCACCGGCTCAGCAACGGCCGGGTCGATGACAACGGCCTCCGCTCCCTTCACCCAAATCCAGATCACGTTGTCCTGGAGTACAGGCAGGGCATGAAGTGAGGAATGCATCGTTAAAGTCCTGCCTGGTTAACCGGTCAGCGCTGGACCCATGATCACCGTCGCGTTGGCCAAGGGAGCGCTGCTCAAAGACTCGGTGGCCAGATTTGCTGCCGCCGGCCTCGATTTCTCAGCGGTTCTGGACAAGAACAACCGCCAGCTCATGGTGCCCACCCCTTGCGGGCGCGCCCGGGCCCTACTGGTCCGCAATGGTGATGTGCCCACCTACGTGGCCTACGGCCAGGCACAACTTGGGGTTGTTGGATACGACGTGCTCAAGGAGCACCAGCTCCCCGTCGCCCAGCTTGTGGACCTTGGCTTCGGCGGCTGCCGAATGGCTGTGGCGGTTAAGGAGAGCAGTGGTTACACCCGTGCTGCCGATTTGCCGCCCCATTGCCGGGTCGCCAGCAAATTCACCCACTGCGCCAGGGAATATTTCGATGCCCTCGATCTTCCCGTTGATTTGGTGCACCTCAATGGCTCGGTGGAGCTGGGGCCGATCACAGGAATGTCCGAAGCGATTGTGGATTTGGTGGCCACCGGTCGCACCCTGCGGGACAACGGTTTGATTGCCATCGAGGATCTCTTTCAGTCCACGGCCCGGCTGGTGGGGCATCCCCTGTCCATGCGCTTGGACGATGGTCCCCTTGCTTCCATCGTGGAAACGATCCGCACTGCTGGAACGCCCGTCGGGAGCTCCAGCTGATGGGAGCCGTTGCGGATTGGCGCAGGGTCCGTCGTCTGGGCCGTTATCTCGTGAGGGATCGCCGGCGTCTTTTTGTCGCCCTGCTGTTGCTTCTTCCCTTGGCCTTTGCAGGAGCCCTTCAGCCCGTTCTTCTTGGGCAGGCCGTCAGCGTTTTGCGCGGAGAGCCCAGTCTTCCCTGGTTGTCGGGATTAAGCCTGGCTGCTGCAATACGCGTCATCATCGGGCTCTATTTCGTCTCGGTGCTGCTGCGGCTTGGCCTGCAGGGTGTGCAGACCTTCAGCATCCAAGCCGTCGGTCAACGGCTCACTGCTCGCATCCGCGACGACCTTTTTCAACATTCGCTATCGCTGTCTCTGCGCTTTCACGACCGGATGCCGGTCGGCAAGTTGCTCACTCGGCTTACCAGTGATGTGGATGCTTTGGCGGAGGTGTTCGCCAGTGGTGCCGTTGGGGTGCTCAGTGATCTGGTGAGCCTGCTGGTGCTCGCCTCAACCATGCTGTTCATCGAGTGGAGGCTTGGGCTTCTTCTGTTGTTCACGCAGGTGCCCGTCACCCTGGCGGTGCTCTGGCTGCAGCGCCGTTACCGGAAGGCCAACTACAGCGTGCGTGAGGAGCTCTCCCAGCTCAATGCTGATTTCCAGGAGAACCTCCAGGGCCTCGAGGTGGTGCAGATGTATGGCCGCGAAAAGGTCAACAGCGCCCGATTCCTGCGCACTGGTAAGGACTACCGCAGCGCTGTGAACGGCACGATCTTTTACGACAGCAGCATCTCAGCCTTCCTGGAGTGGGTGGCGCTGGCTGCCATCGCCTTGGTTCTGGCTCTGGGGGGCTGGATGGTGACCAATGGCGCGATGGGATTGGGCACCCTCACCACCTTCATCCTGGCGTCACAGCGTCTGTTTGATCCTCTGCGTCAGCTGGCGGAGCGCTTCACCCAGATTCAGGGCGGGCTCACGGCTGTTGAGCGAATTGGCGAGTTGATGGAGGAGCCCCTCGAGATTGCCGAGGCGGAGGGGGCTCGCCCACACGTGACGGGTGGTGGTGGCGAAGTGATCTTCGAGAACGTGAGCTTTGCCTACCGGCCGGATGATCCGATTCTTCGCAATCTTTCGTTCCGTATCGCCCCCGGCGAGCATGTGGCGCTGGTGGGCCCCACGGGCTCTGGCAAGAGCACCATCATCCGTCTGCTCTGCCGCCTCTACGAACCTCAGCAGGGGCGCATTCTTCTGGATGGGCGTGACATCCGCACGATCCCGATGGTGGATCTTCGTCGGGAGCTGGGGGTCGTGCTTCAGGACACGTTCCTGTTCAGCGGCAATGTTGCTGACAATCTGCGGCTCAGCGCTCCGGTGAGCGACCACGAGCTGGCTCAGGTCTGTGCTGAGCTTGGTCTTAATGACCTGTTGTCTCGGCTTCCGAAGGGTCTGGAGACCGAATTGCGTGAGCGGGGTGGCAATCTTTCCTCGGGCGAGCGGCAATTGCTGGCGGTGGCCCGGGTGGCGATCCGCAAGCCAACGGTGTTGGTGATGGATGAGGCCACAGCATTCATGGACCCTTCAACGGAGGCAACGCTTCAGGCTGATCTCGATCGTCTTCTGCAAAAGCGCACTGCCATCGTCATCGCCCATCGACTGGCCACGGTGGAAGCCTCAGATCGCATTCTTGTGCTTCGCCGGGGTGAACTGATCGAAGAGGGAACCCATCACCAGCTCAGGGCCCGGGGTGGGCTCTACGCCCAGCTCGCCGAGCTGCAGGAGCGGGGGTTGGCACGGCTGTGATTGCTTCTCTCCCCATTCCGGCCCAGCCTCTGTTGGAGCAGTACGGCCAGGGTGCCCGTCTCTGCTCCTGTGCCAACGACCAGCTCACCCTGGTGTTCAGCCAGGAGTACCCCTTTGATCTGGTGGAGCTTGAGCAGTTGCTGGAAGCTGTGGGCTGGAGCCGCCGTCCGATTCGACGGGTGCGCAAAGCTCTCACCCATAGCCTGCTCAAGGTTGGGCTTTGGCGTCACGACGCACGGGTGCCCCGTCTGGTGGGTTTTGCCCGCTGCACCGGGGATGGTGTTTTCGAAGCCACAGTCTGGGACGTGGCTGTGCATCCCCTTTATCAGGGCAATGGCCTGGGCAAGCAGATGATGGCCTACATCCTCGACGCACTGGCCCAGATGGGAACCGAGCGGGTCAGCCTGTTCGCGGACCCGGGTGTCGTCAGCTTCTACCAAGGCCAGGGATGGGATCTCGAGCCCCAGGGGCATCGCTGTGCGTTCTGGTACGCCAACTGATCGGATCCTTCAGCGCCGGTAGATCCGCAACAGCTGCTCCGTTGATCGCCCCTGCCGCCAGAGCCAGCGCAGCCGAGCATTGCGCCAGGCTTGCGCCAGCACGCTCCGCTTCTGCCAGCGCTGCGCGCTGGTGAGCAGGGCACAGTTCAGTGAGCGGAGGGTTGCGACCTTGCTCAGGCGTTCCACCAGGTCTAGGTCTTCCATCAGCGCCAAAGGCCGGTAGCCGCCGACGCGCCCATACAGCTGGCGGTGAATCAACAGCCCCTGATCGCCGTAGGGACGCTGCAACCAACGGCTGCGCAGGTTCACTGTGCGCTCCAGCAGCCACAGCATCGGCCGCATCTCCGCATCCACTTTGAAGTCGAAGCTCCAGGCGCTGAGGTGGGCCTCCGGGCTGCTCAGAATCTGGTCCACCCTCTGGTGCCAGGGGCCGGGGAGTCGGCTGTCGGCATGCAGCACCAGCAGCCAGGCATGACGGCTGTGGTCAACGCCCCAGCGCAGCTGCGGCCCCCGTCCTGATGTCGGGCTGTCGAGCACGGTGGCACCGGCCAGCTGAGCCACCTGTCGGGTCTGATCCCGGCTTCCTCCGTCACAGATGACAACCTCCAACTCCCCCTGCCATTGCTGAAGATCCGCCAGCAGCAGCGGCAGCCGGCAGGCCTCCTCCAGGGTCGGGATCACAACACTTAGCCCTGCCATGGCTTCAGATCGCTCCAGTGATCCAGATCATTCCGCTGGGAAACGAGGGTGGTGGAGATCGTGTGCGTGCGCGCTGCCTTCAGCGTTGCTTCCAGCACCGTTGGGCCGCCCCAAGGGATGCCAATCAGTGGCCAACGCTGCGGGCTGCGGATCAGGGATGCGCCGATCCCCAGCAGCCAATACCCTCCATCGGAGGCTGGCCCCAGCACCAGCTCATGGCTGTTCAAGTGCTCGATGGCTTGCTTCAGGTCATCTTGATTGAGTTCGGGCAGATCTGTGCCGATCACCACGGAGGCTCTGCCATGGCGATGGCCGTGCATCAACTGCCGTCGCAATCGGGTGCCGAGTGTCCCCTTCCCCTGCAGCCGCACAAGCGGCAGGCCCAGCTGCTGCCCCCAGCGTTTGGCAGCCCTGGGGCCGAGGCCGCTCACCGCCAGCACCGGTTCGATGTCCATCCCATCGGCAAGGCTGCGCACCACAGCGGCGGAGTGTTGCGTCAGCCGCTGCTGAATTCTTGTGGCGCGTTCGCTGCTGTTGGACAAGCCCAATCGGTTGCCGAGATCGTGGCTCAAGCGGCGTTTGCATCGGCCCGGTGATGGCCAGCGGGCCATCACGACGATCTCCACCATCTCAGTTGTTGCGAGGCAGTTCCCGCGGGCGCACCTCCACGATCAGCTCCTCACCATTGCGTTGCAGGGTGAGCTCCATCGGTTCCCCCACCTGGCCTCGGTCCACCGCGAGTTGCACCTCGGTTGGCGTCTGAACCGGTTTGTTCTGCACCTTCAGAATGAGATCACATTGGCGGATCCCAGCGGCGGCGGCCGGCGTGCCCTTGACCACCTCTTTGATCAGAACGCCATTCAGCTCGGGAACCGTGCAGGCGCTGTTGGTGGCATTGATCTCTCGGGCCAGCTGCGGGGTGAGGTTCATCAGCTGCACCCCGATGAAGGGATGGGAGGCCTGGCCTGTGCTGACGATCTGCTGTGCGATCCGCTTGGCCAGGTTGATGGGGACGGCAAAACTCAAGCCGCCACCAGGGGCGGTGCGGATCGCGGTGTTGATGCCCACCACCTGACCTGCTGCATTGATCAGAGGGCCTCCGCTGTTGCCGGGATTCACCGCAGCGTCGGTTTGGATGTAAGGAACTCGCTGCCCTTCACCAATTGCATTCAGTCGGTCGACGGCGCTGATGATGCCGGCGGTCACGGTGTTGTTGAGGCCGAATGGGTTGCCGATGGCAATGGCCCATTCCCCAGGCTTGAGCTGGTCGGAGTTGCCCAGGGCCGCCACCGGCAGGTTGTCAGCCACCACTTTGACCACCGCTACGTCGGTAAGGGGGTCCGTGCCCAGCACCTTGCCTTTGAAACTGCGTCCATCCGGAAGGGTCACGCCCACCTGATCCGCACCGCGCACAACGTGCTCGTTGGTGAAGATCAGGCCGCTGGCCCGGGTAATGAAGCCGGATCCCTGGCCTTGCTGCCTTTGGCTGGACGGCCCCATGCCGAAGATCCCACCGAAGGGGTTGTTCACCTCTTTCATCACGTCGATCCGCACGACGGCCGGTCCGACACGATCCACCGCCTTCACGATCACGTTGTCCCCTGGCTGCAGAGGCGCACTGCGGGGCTGATCATTCACCACCGGAGGCGCTGTCACAGGCGCTTTGGGGGTTAGTCCCAGCTGGTCCCTCACCAGGCTGCAACCGGCAAGCGCGCTCCCGGTCAGGGCGATGGCGAGCCAATGCTGGGCTTTGGGCATCACGACGAGATGTGTGCTGATGCATTTAAGACGGCCTGAACGAATTGGCATGCGTAGATTCAGCGCTCGGGAGATTGGCGGTTTTGGTGCAGACGGGCGAAGAGCTCTGGATCAAGGTGCGGGATGGGTTGCAGGCCAAGCTGAGCAAGCCCACTTTCGAGACCTTCATTCGCCCCACGGGTTGCCGCGGCTTTGCCAATGGGGAGTTGAAGCTTCTGGCCCCGAATCCTTTCGCCAGCGTTCGTCTTCGGGAGCAGTTGCTGCCCACGATCGCCGAGATGGCCAGCGGCATCCACGGTCAGCCCGTTCAGGTGACCGTCCTTGCGGAAACTGCTCTGCCGCTGCCGGACACCAACGATGAGGCCTCAGCCCCCGGTGATGCTGCGCCGCCGTCAGCTGCCCAGGAGTCGGCGGCTCCGGCCCGTAGCGGCTCCCCACGGCGCTATCTGCCCGGACTCAACCCCCGTTATGTGTTTGGCCGTTTCGTGGTCGGCCCCAATAGCCGAATGGCCCACGCGGCGGCTCTGGCTGTGGCCGAAGCGCCGGGCCGGGAGTTCAATCCCCTGTTCATTTGCGGCGGCGTCGGGCTGGGTAAAACCCATCTGATGCAAGCCATCGGCCACTACCGGCTCGAAATCGACCCGGGTGCTCGTGTGGCCTACGTCTCCACCGAAACCTTCACCAATGACCTGATCCAGGCCATCCGCAAGGACGGCATGCAGGCCTTTCGCGATCGCTATCGCGCTGCCGATCTGATCCTGGTGGATGACATTCAATTCATCGAAGGCAAGGAGTACACCCAAGAAGAGTTCTTCCACACCTTCAATGCCCTGCACGAGGCCGGGCGTCAGGTGGTGATCGCCAGTGATCGTCCCCCGAGTCAGATTCCACGCCTGCAGCAGCGTCTGATCTCGCGTTTCCAGATGGGGCTGATTGCTGATATTCAGTCGCCCGATCTGGAGACACGCATGGCGATTCTCCAGAAGAAAGCGGAGCAGGAGCGCATGTCGCTGCCCCGTGATTTGATTCAGTACATCGCTGGTCGCTTCACCTCCAACATCCGCGAGTTGGAAGGGGCCCTGACCCGGGCGGTGGCCTTCGCTTCAATCACGGGGCTGCCGATGACCGTGGAATCGGTGGCGCCGATGCTGGACCCCACGGGGCAGGGGGTGGAGGTCACGCCGCAACAGGTGATTGACAAGGTGTCTGAGGTGTTTGATGTCACGGCGGAGGAGATGTGCAGCAGCACCCGTCGCCGAGCCGTTAGTCAGGCCCGTCAGGTGGGGATGTACCTCATGCGCAAGGGCACCGACCTCAGCCTGCCGAGGATTGGCGACAACTTCGGCGGAAAGGACCACACCACGGTGATGTATGCGATCGAGCAGGTGGAGAAAAAACTGGCCTCCGACCCGCAGCTCGCCGGTCAGGTGCAGAAGGTGAAGGATCTGCTGCAGATCGATTCCCGCAAGAAGCGCTGATCAGCTGCAGGCTTTCTTGTTGCCTTTCCAGCCTGGCAAGTCTTGCGCGGCCGCAGAGCACACCAGCTGGCGTGCTGCCGCAAGTGCAGGATCCAGTCGCTTCGAGCTGAAGGGAGGCAGGGGGCGGCTGCGCAGCCAGGCTCCCCAACGAAATTCGTGATACGGGATGAGGGGCTGGGGCTTGATCCATCCCTCCTGCTTCAGCTTCCAGACAAGGCTCCGGTAGGGATCGTCTTCGAGCCCGAGCAAGCTGGTGGGCAGCTGTTCGGCCGAACGGGGGCCGATGCCTCGTCCGTCATAGAGGTAGAGCCAGCCCTGGTTCTGCAGATAGTGCAGTACAGCGCTTCGCTCGGCGGTCGGGAGCTCTTGCACCACGTAAGCCCAGGTGGTGGCCCCTGGATCAATGCCGATCAGCCCCCGAAGCCGGTGGTGCCGGTCCAGCATCCACATGGCGCCATCGGCAGCCCGGATCAAGGGAACCGGCTTGCCGCGCAGGTAGTTGAGTCGCTGCTGGCGTGTGTCCTGGGCGAAATCCCTCTCGCGCGACCAGATCTCCGCCAGTCCCACACACCATTGGGTTGGCTGCAGCTGCGACGCTGACACTTCGAAAAGTTTGGCCTTCTGATCGGGGGCTGGGATCGGTTGGTAGGCGGGCAGCCGCAGGGGCACGACTCAGCGTTGGCGCCCACGCACTATGACCCAATTAAGAAGGGTCGGGGATCCTGATCAAAGCGATCCCTCACCGGCAGAGGTTTGGCTTGCTCCGGTCCATCCAGCTGGGCGGTGGCTTCGAGGGCCTGTCGCAGCAGACGTGCCGCCGGGAGGGGCATGTCCCTGGGAACCGAAATGCGATCGCGCAGGTGGCGCAGTCCTGCGGCACTCCCCGATGGAGGCGGGCAGGGTATGTCGCGGATCAACCGAGTCAGGGCACAGCGCAGGGGCTCGTCAAAGGCTTCAGCACCCATGGGATTCACATGCCGAAGCCGCTGCTGGTGACGCAGCACTCTGCTGAGGGCGATGGCGGCCTGATCGGCTTGATTCACCCCATCCCAGCAGGCTTCATCTTTGCCAAGGCCATCACCTCGGTCGATCAATGTGGCCAGACGTTGCGCGTCCTCCCCATCGTCCGACCAGCAGCCGCCCATCTGGGGAGGCAGGTCATGGGCATGGGTGTGAAAGTCGCTTTGGGTGCCGCGGTAGGCCTCCAGTTGCTCCAGGGCTTGGAACCAGCGATCAATGGCTGGATGCTCAGCCCTTAAGCGGTATCCCTTGTAGTAAGCCAGCGATGCATTCATCCGTTCCACGTAGGGAACAAAGACGAGATCCACGGTTTGCGGCTCAGGCCCCCGCAGCCACGGCCCTTCCCCCCGGTTCAGCTCCCGTTCGAAGCGCTCGGCGATGTCTTGAAACTGCTCTCGGGCCAGAACCTGTTGCCTGGGACTCAGCCGTGGTGAACACAGCCAGATGCACCAGGCCTGAAACAGCAGCCGTTCAAGACGGCGCAGCTCAAGAGCCTCCGGGGCTGTCATCGCCATGCCGAGGGGGCCGAACTGCTCTTCAAGGGCCAGCAGGATGTCGTCGCTTTCGGTGATCAGCCGCCCGTTGAGTTCCAGGGCTGGCAACATTCCTGAGGGCACTTTCTCGAGGAACCACGACTCCTTCGGGCCGTAGCACCGCATCGTGACTTTTCGGATCCGGTAGGGGATGCGCTTGAACTCCAGCCAGAGCCAGATTTTTTGGCAATAGGGGCACCAGGCGTGGTGGTCGCGGTAAAGCGTGACCATCACGTTGGATTCAGCCTGTCCGAACAGGCGCAACGTGGCCTGAGCACTGGTCGGCCCTTCAACCCGATCCGGTTCCGGCGTCGCCAGGCTGGCCAGGTCCGACCAACTCAGGGGTTCAGCTGATTCCGATATATGGGGCATGCAGGATCGGCGCAAGCGTTGCCCGTCCATAGGACTGCCAGTCACCCAGTTCATGCATCAGCGCCAGACAGTCCTGCTGGCGGCCCTGATCAGCCAACTGTTTGAGTCGCAGTTTCATGTCGTCGCTGGTGATCATCATCACAATCTCGCGGCGTTGCGATCGTTTGAGTCGCAGCTCAGGTTCAGGCGGCTGCCTGCGGCGCTTGGAAAAACGGTTCATGGTTTAAGGAAGCGGTTGAAGTACGACCGACTCGTCTTGGGCCTTTATGGCCCCCTTCCCTGGACCATAACGCTCTCTTTACGATGACGCTCGTCGTCTCGAGCACCCTTTTGTTATGGGCGCTGATTTGGATCTGATTGTTCTTGGGGCGGGGTCCGGTGGGCTGGCCGCTGCGAAACGCGCGGCCCGTCATGGAGCCCGCGTCGCAATCGTGGAGGGAGATCGCGTTGGCGGCACCTGCGTGATCCGCGGCTGTGTTCCCAAGAAGCTTTTGGTGTATGGCGCCCAGGCCCGCCATCAATTGGCGGATGCCTCGGCCTATGGACTGGAGATCCAGGTTGTGCGTTCCGATGTGCCTGATCTCTTGCAGCGGGTACGTGCCGAAGTGGACCGGCTGAATGCACTTCACCTCGGCTTTCTGGACAAGGCCGGTGTGCAGTTGATCTCCGGTTGGGGGCGCTTCACGGCAGCAGACCGGATCGGCATTTCCGATCAACGGGGCGGGACCGTTCAAAAGGAGCTTTCTGCTCCGCGGTTTCTGGTGGCGGTGGGTGGCCGTCCGGCCCGGCCGGAGATTCCAGGCGTTGAAAACACCTGGGTCAGTGACGACATGTTTTTGCTGGAGGATGTCCCTTCCGCAGTGGTGGTGGTGGGTGCAGGCTTCATTGCCTGTGAGTTCGCCTGCATCCTGCGGGGCCTCGGTGTTGCGGTCACCCAGGTGGTGCGTGGTCCGCGGCTCTTGCGCGGCTTTGATGCCGAGTTGGCACAGGCGGTTCTGGATGGCATGCGTGAGCAGGGCATCGAGGTGCTGTTGGAGCAGACGGTGGTGGCCGTGGAGGGGGACCCTGGGGCGCTGACGGCTCGGTTGGGGAATGGTCAGTCCCTGGATTGCGGGGGGGTGTTGATGGCCACTGGCCGTCGCCCCTGGCTTGCGGATCTGGGCCTGGAGGCCGCCGGCGTTGCGGTGGACAACGGGCGGATCAGGGTTGACGCCAACTCCTGCACCTCGGTTCCCCACATCCATGCCGTTGGCGATGTCACCGACCGGGTCAATCTCACGCCGGTGGCCATTGATGAAGGTCGTGCTTTCGCCGATAGCGTCTTCGGTTCGCGTCAGCGGCAGGTGAACC
>JADHMX010000042.1 GCA_016779825.1 Synechococcus sp. BS301-5m-G53
CGGATGGCCGGGGCCTGTCCAACAGCTTGATTTCGCGGGTGCAAGCGCTTCTCCCGTCGGAGCGTTGGCCCCAGTTGCAGGGCCTTGCCGTGGCGACGGGGCCTGGGGGCTTCACCGGCACCCGCCTCACGGTGGTGATGGCGCGCACCCTGGCGCAACAGCTGGGCTGCCCTCTGCTGGGGGTGAGCAGTTATGCCCTGATGGCGCCTCGCCTGGAGCTGCAACTTCCGCAATCCATGCAGGGGCAACCGTTCTGGATCACCCAGGAGTTGCCGCGCCGGGGGGTGGTCGGTGGTCAATACCAGATCACATCAGGGCAGGTTCACGAGCTCAGCTTGCCGACGTTGCTGCCGGATGGATCGTCTCCCCAGCCAGCCGTTGAAGCGCAACTTGATGTGGCAGAGGATGTGGCGCTGTTGCTGCAGCTGTTGCAACGCAGCTATGGCGCTGGCGACGCATTGCCCTGGGCCACGGTGTTGCCGATCTATCCCACCTCTCCGGTGGGGGCGGTCTGATGGCGGGTGTGCGTACAGGGCTGTTGCTGGGCGCTGGTCTGATGGTGTGGCTGCTGGGGCCAGGGCCGCTGGCGCCCTATCGACGGGCTCTGTTGGACCGCAGCCCCCCACAGCTGGTGCTGGTGCTCGGGGGGGATGTGGATCGGGAACGGATGGGTGCTCGGCTGGCGCGTCAGCTCGATTTGCCACTGCTGGTGAGCGGTGGCAGCAATCCGGAATACGCCGAATGGATACTCAATGAGGAGCACTTCAATCCAGATCGCGTCACCCTGGATTACCG
Source organism: Synechococcus sp. BS301-5m-G53 (assembly GCA_016779825.1). GTDB lineage: Bacteria > Cyanobacteriota > Cyanobacteriia > PCC-6307 > Cyanobiaceae > Parasynechococcus. The sequence continues at coordinate 796 of JADHMX010000042.1, forward strand.
GGCTCGCGACACCCTCAGCAACTTCACTTCAGTGGTGGACGAGCTGCAGGAGGATGGTGTTCGCCACGTGCTGCTGGTGACCAGCGAGGACCACTTGCCTCGCTCGATGGCCGTGGGCCAGGTGGTGGCGGGAAGCCGCGGTATTCAGCTCACCGGAGTTCCCGTTGCATGCCGCGAGGACTGCACTGAGGAGGGGAGGCTCAAGCAGTGGAGTGACTGGGTGCGTGCGGTGGCTTGGGTGATGACCGGTCGCGACCTCAGGGATGCTGCGGACCCTGATCCAGCAGAGCATTGATGCGTTCCTGCAGCAGGGCGGTGGTGGCGTCCAGATCGGGCCTGCGGCGGCTTGCCGGGGCTGGGATGGGGTCGCCGATGCGCAGCTGAATTGGCACCAGGCGCGGCCAGCTGCGCCCCGTTCCCAAGGCGCGGTGGCTGTTGTGGATGGCCACCGGCAGCAGCGGGGCTCCGGTGCGAGCTGCCAGTAGGGCTGCTCCAGGGAGTGGATCGTTGATCCGGCCGTCGCTTTGTCGGGTGCCGTCCAGAAACACGCCGGTGGCCCAGCCCTCTTCGAGCCGTGCCGTTGCGGTTCGGATCGCTTCGCGGTCGCTGGCCCCCCGCCGCACGGGGTAAGCACCGCAGGCTCGGATCACGCGTCCCAGCAGGGGGATGCTGAACAGTTCCGCCTTGGCCATGAAGGCCACGGGGCGACCCAAGGCATGGCCCAGCAAGGGGGGATCCAGATGGGATCCGTGGTTGGCCACCACCACGAGCGGCCCTTGCATGGGCACTCGACTGTTACCGGCGGTCGAGCCGCGGAACAGCAAGCGAAAGACCGGGAACACCAGAAGGTTGCTCACCAGCCGGTAGGTGAAGCTCGGCTTGGGGGTGCGGACGAGGTTGATTTGACTCACAGTCCGAGGTCCCCCGCCCCGGCGATCTGAGCGGTGGTGATACCGCTCATGCTGCGTTTCGCCAGGCCACTGAGCACGTTGCCCGGGCCGATTTCTACGAGGGTGTCCACGCCGCTGTCGGTCATGGCCGCCATGGTTTCCCGCCAGCGAACGCCGGTGGTCATCTGCTGCTTCAGGCGTTGTTTGAGCTCGTCCGCGCTGGTGCTGGCGCTGGCGGCGCTGTTGCTAAGCACTGGCACGCGGGCATCCAGGAAGGGCACGTTGTCCAGCTCTGCAGCGAAGCGTTCAGCCGCCTCCGCCATGAATGGGGAGTGGAAGGCTCCGGAGACGGCCAGGGGGATGGCGCGCTTGCACTTCAGGGCATCACTCACGCTTTGTACGGCCTCTGGAGCGCCGGAGATGACCACTTGGGCATCACTGTTGTCGTTGGCGATGCTGACGCCGTCCGTGGCGGCCACCAGATCATCCAGCTGAGCGCGATCGAAGCCGATCACAGCCGTCATCGCCCCCCCCCCAGCGCTGGCCATCAGTTCAGAGCGGGTTTTCATCAGCTGCAGGCCGGTCTCCAGCCCAAACACCCCTGCGCTGTAAAGAGCAACGAGTTCGCCCAGGCTGTGGCCGGCCACCAGCGCAGGCTCGCGGCCCTGCTGCTGAAGGTTGTCGGCCAGCACCGACTCAATCAAGAACAGGGCAGGCTGGGTGTTGCGGGTGTCGTTGAGATCTTCCGGTCCGTCACCGCCCCCGCTTTCGCCCTGGCAGATCGCCAGCAGGTCTCGCCCCAGCAGCTCTGAGGCCATGGCGAAACGCTCACGGGTGCCATCAATGCTGAGCAGCGCTTCTGCCATGCCCACCTTTTGTGAGCCCTGACCGGGAAAGACCCAGGCGATCGCCATTGCTTTGTTCTGCTGACCGTGCCGGAGATTAGGCGGGCCCGCTCCAGCGGAAGAGTGCTGCACCCCAGCTCAAACCCGCCCCGAAGCCGCTGCTGGCGATGCGGTGGCTGGGTTGGATGCGTCCATCGCGGACGGCTTCATCCAGCATCAAGGGGATGGTGGCTGCCGATGTATTGCCGTAATGGGCCAGGTTGCTGAGCACCTTCTCAGTGGGCACCGAAAAGCGATCCCCCACCGCATCGAGGATGCGTTGGTTGGCCTGATGCAGCAGCAGCCAGTCGAGTGCATCTGCATTGATGCCTCCCTGGGCAAGCAGTTTCTCGAGAATCGCCGGCACTTCGCGCACCGCGAATTTGTAGACCTCCTGCCCATTCATCTGAATCGGCTCGAAGCCGCCGCACTGATGGCTCGCGTCCCCCACCAGGGGGTGGCGTTGGCTCACCTGGGGCAGCTGCAGAACCCCGCCGCGGCTCCCATCGGAGCGCATCAGGAATCCTTCGAGATGGTCCTGGCCATTCTCTGAAGCCTCCAGCACCACGGCGCCGGCCGCATCACCGAACAAAACACAGGAGCGTCGATCGTCCCAGTTCACCCAGCGACTCAGTTGATCGGCCCCCACCACGAGGACACGGTGCATCGCCCCACTACGGAGGTACTGGGCGGCGGTGACAACGGCGAAGAGAAAGCCGCTGCAGGCAGCGGTGAGATCAAAGGCCACGGCATTGCTGGCACCGAGGCGAGCCTGCAGGCGTGGCGCCGAACCGAACAGGTCGTCTGGGGTGGAGGTGGCCAACAGGATCAGATCGAGGCTGTCGGCAGACCAACCGGCCATGTCCAAAGCCCGTTCCGCCGCTAGTCCGCTGAGTTCAGCAAGGGATTCATCGCTGTTGACCACCCGTCGCGCGGCAATCCCGGTGCGCGTCCGAATCCATTCGTCGCTCGTCTCAACCCTCTGGCCGAGCTCGGCGTTGCTGATCGAACGGCTGGGCGTCGCGCTGCCAGATCCTCGGAACAACACCCCCCTGGTTGTGCTGAGCGGCTCGACCAAGACGGAGGTTGATTGACGTCGCGTCAGTCAATCACAACCCTGTTGCAGCGTGGCGAGATCGTCCATCACTCCATGGCTTGCTGCGGAGTGGGCAATGCGCAGGGCACTGACCACCGAGAGGGCCTTGCTGCTGCCGTGGCCGATCACGGAAATGCCGTTAACGCCCAGAAGCAGGGCCCCACCGTGTTCGGCATGGTCGAGCCGCTTTTTGATGCGTTTCAGGTTGCTGCGCAGAAATGCTGATCCGACCTTGCCGCGACGTCCGCGGGGCAATTCCGCCCGCAGCACCCCCAGCAGAACACTGCCCACGGACTCCAGGAATTTCAGCAGCACATTGCCGGTGAATCCATCACAGACCACCACATCGAACTCGCCCGAGAGCACATCGCGGCCTTCACAGTTGCCGGCGAAGTGCAACCTCGATTCCTCCCGCAGCAGCTCGTGGGTCTTCAAGGAGAGATCGTTCCCCTTGCATTCCTCTTCGCCGATGTTCAGCAGCCCGATTCGAGGGCGTTTCACCTGCAGGACATCCCGGCTGTAGATGTTCCCCAGCAGGGCGAACTGGTGCAGATAAGCCGGTTTGCAATCCATGTTGGCGCCAACGTCGAGCACCAACACCGGCTGGCCGGGATCTTTGGTGGGGAACAGGGCGCCGATGGCGGGTCGATCGATGCCCTTCAGCCGGCCCAGCCGAAAAATCGCCGAGGCCATCACCGCACCGGAATTTCCGGCTGAGTACACCGCGAGAGCCTCGCCTTTCTTTACGAGGTCCATGGCCACATTGATGCTGGCGTCCCGTTTGCGCCGCACCGCCGTGGCCTCGTCATCCATGCCGATGGAGGGGCCACTGGCCACCAGGTCGAGATGTCCGGCTGCCCGCGCACTTTCTAAGGATTCGCGCAGGCCGAGGTTGTTGGCGGCGGCCATCACCCGTTCCATTTCCCCCACGAAGCGGATCTTCAGGGGAAGCCGATCAATGGCGTCCAGGCATCCCTCCAGGATCGGCCCCGGGGCATGGTCACCGCCCATGCCGTCGACGGCGACCCAGAGACGCTCTGCATCGTCAATCTCATCGGCATCGGTGCCCCCCTGAAGCCAGCGCAGGGGGTCGAACACCAGCGGTTGGAGCACGCTGCTGGCCACGCTGCCGGCTCCGGACACCACGGTTCCCGCCACGTTGCCCGCCATCGATCCGGCTGCCGTTGCTGAGTTGGCAGCGCCATCCACGATGGTCGTGACGGCGGCGTTGCGCCGATACCAGATCACCAGGCGACGGATCGCCCGAGGACGGTTGGTCTTGTTCCGCGGCTGAGGGGCCGGGGTGGGATCAGGGACCTTCGGAGGCAACGGAATCGACGATGCGCTGGAACAGGTAGCCGGTGCCCCGAGCCGTGAGGATCAACTCGGGATTAGCTGGATCATCCTCCAGCTTGGAGCGCAGACGGGAGATATGAACATCCACCACCCGTGTGTCGACGTGGCGTTCCGGGGTGTAACCCCAAACCTCCTTGAGGATTTCGCCGCGGTTGAACGGTTCTCCGGAACGGCTCACCAGCAGTTCCAGCAGGCTGAATTCCATCCCCGTTAGGCGGATCCGTTCATCGCCACGGAACACCTGGCGTTTGTTGGTGTCGATGCGCAAGTTGCTCACCTGGATCACCCCGGAGTTGGGGATGCCCGCCACTTGCTCCTTCTCGACCCGTCGCAGCACGCAGCGAATGCGGGCTTCCAGCTCCTTCGGGCTGAATGGCTTCACGACATAGTCGTCTGCGCCGAGCTCGAGCCCCGTGATCCGGTCGGCCACGTCGCCGAGGGCCGTCAGCATCACGATGGGAACGTCCGATTCCTTGCGCAGCTCCTGACAGACGCCATAGCCGTCCAGCTTCGGCATCATCACGTCCAGCACCACGAGGTCGGGCGTGCAGGTGGGGAACAATTCCAGGGCTTCGGTGCCGTCGCAGGCGGTCACGACGTTGTACCCGATCATGGATAGACGGGTCTCGAGGATCCGTCGGATTGATGCCTCGTCGTCGACCACGAGGATCGTTTCCTTGGTGGGAGCCGTGGCCGTCATGGGCGCTGAGGCGTTAGTCACTTCTCGCCACAAATAAAAGGGCAGCCCCCCGGTCTGTTCATTCAACGGCAACTTTCTTCACAGTTCGCAGTGCCCAAGTCCACCGCTGTTTTCATCTGTCAGGTCTGCGGAGCCCGTGCCCGACAGTTTTTTGGCCGCTGCCCGGAGTGCGGCAGCTGGAATTCCCTGGTGGAGCAATCTCAGCCCGCCGCCGATGGCCGTCGCCGCCGCAGTGCCCCGGATCCAGAGGTGGCCGCCGCGCCGCGCCGGTCCACGGCCATGGCCTCGCTGGAGGATCAGCCGCTGCAGCGGCTGGCAACCGGGTCGGCTGAATTTGACCGGGTTCTGGGAGGTGGTCTGGTTCCCGGTTCGCTGGTGCTCGTGGGAGGCGATCCGGGCATCGGCAAGAGCACGCTGCTGCTGCAAAGCGCCTCAGCGATGGCGGCCGGTGCATCGGTGCTTTACGTGAGTGCTGAGGAATCGGCACAGCAGGTGAAGCTGCGCTGGCAGCGGCTCGCCGGTGGGGCCTCAGAGCTGCAGCTGCTGGCCGAAACCGATCTGGAACTGGTGCTGGAAGAGTTGGAGGCGCTGCGTCCCGCTGTGGCGATCATCGACAGCATTCAGGCGTTGCATGACGCCAATCTCACCAGTGCTCCTGGGTCGGTCGGCCAGGTGCGGGAATGTGCGGCGGCGCTGCAACGACTGGCCAAACGCCTCAACATTTCCCTGCTGTTGGTGGGTCACGTCACCAAGGAAGGCATGCTGGCCGGCCCGAAGGTTTTGGAACACCTTGTGGATGCGGTGCTCACCTTCGAAGGTGACCGGTTCGCCAGTCACCGTCTGCTCCGTGCGGTTAAAAACCGCTTCGGAGCGACCCATGAGTTGGGTTTGTTTGAGATGCAGAGCGGTGGCTTGGCCGAGGTGCGCAACCCCAGTGAGCTCTTCCTCAGCGATGCCCGTGCGTCCGGTGTCGCCACGATCGTGGCCTGTGAGGGCACGCGTTCTCTGGTGGTGGATCTGCAGGCTCTGGTGAACGTCACCAGCTATGCCAGCCCGCGGCGCACGGCCACCGGCATCGGCACCAACCGCCTGCACCAGATCCTCGCGGTGTTGGAAAAGCACATGGGATTGCCGCTGTCCCGCTTCGACTGTTATCTCGCCGTTGCCGGCGGTCTTGAGGTGGAGGAACCGGCAGCGGATCTGGGGGTTGCGGCGGCGGTGGTCGCCAGCTTCAGAGACCTCACCCTTCCGGCGGGCACGGTGTTGATCGGCGAGCTTGGTTTGGGAGGGCAGCTGCGCCCCGTGGGTCAGCTGGAGCTGCGGCTCCAGGAAGCGGCACGGCTGGGGTTCCGGCGGGCGGTCGTGCCAAGGGGCAGCGGACTGGGGGATCTGGCCTCGGGGTTGGATCTGGCTCTCTTGGAAGCTGACGGCGTCACCGAGGCCCTGGTGCTGGCGCTCGGTGATGCCGTGCAGCCTGACCAGGACTGATTCAGAAGTAGACGTCGACGTTGCTACGGCCCGTTGACTTCAGCCAGTTCTCGATATCGAGATAACCGCCGGGATTGAGGCGCACGGCCTGAGTCCAGACGTCGGCCGCCTGGTCAAACCAGCGATCGGCTTCGTCCTGCTGACCGCCTTCCTCGGCGATGCGGCCCCATTTCTCGTAGATCAGTCCCATGTTCTTGAGGCAGGAGGGTTGCTTCGGGTTTTCCTCGAGCGCCTTGCGGTAGGTCTCGATCGCCCGCTCCTCCTCACCGTTGGACATGTAGATGATGGCCATGTTCTTGAGGGTTTCGCTCCGGTCGGTGGAGTTCTCCTCAAGCTTCAGGGCTTCCTCGTAGTTCTCCAGTGCTTCGGCGTAGTCACCATCGTTCTGGGCGGAGAGGCCATCGCGGTAATAGACGTAGGCCTCCTTGGAGCGGGCATTGATCGGCAACAGCTTGACGATCAGGTCCGCCATCACCGTGAAGCTCTTGTCAATGAAGTTGTCGTTGCGGTTGCTGCGGGGCACGGCGCTCCGGCGGACGGATCCCCATCCTGACGGGACCGGAGCCCGACCTAGCCTGCTCGTAAAGATCCCTGTTGCGTAAACACCCGTGAGCCCTGCGGTTCAGACCGTCGTCCTGGATGTGGAAGGGATGAAATGCGGCGGTTGCGTCCGCGCTGTTGAAACCACCCTGCTGGATCAGCCCGGTGTCCAGCGTGCCGATGTGAATCTGGTCAGCCGCTCGGCTTGGCTCGATCTCACTGCCGGTGAAAGTGATGTGGAAGGCGTGTTGAAAGCCCTTGCAGACAGGGGCTTTCCGGCCAAAGAGCGCAGCCTGGATGATCCGATCGGCGCCGCTGTCGGTCAGGCGCTGCCTGGCTGGTGGCAGCAATGGCGACAGCTGATGGTGGCCCTGGTGCTGCTGTTGCTGTCGGTGCTGGGGCATCTCAGCGAGGCAGGACATCTCTCGCTTCCTCTGATCGGAACCCTGCCCTTTCACGCCACCTTGGCGACGGTGGCTCTGCTGGGACCAGGTCGGCCGATCTTGGTGGGTGGTGTTGCGGCGGCTCGAGCCGGTGCTCCCAGCATGGATTCCCTCGTGGGCCTGGGGGTAAGCAGTGCCTATGTGGCCAGTCTGGTGGCCTTGGTCTGGCCTCAGGTGGGTTGGCCCTGCTTCTTCAATGAACCGGTGATGCTGCTGGGCTTTGTCCTGCTGGGACGTTTCCTCGAGGAACGCGCCCGTTTCCGAACCGGCCAGGCTCTGCAGCAACTGGCCCAGCTTCAGCCGGATACAGCGCGCTTGCTGTTGAACGATGGCGCGATCCGTGAAGTGCGCGTCGGCGCTCTCAGGCCCGGTGAAACCGTGCAGCTGCTGGCCGGTGACCGCGTGCCGGTGGATGGGGTTGTGCTGGAGGGGGCTTCGGCCGTTGATGTGTCGAGCCTCACCGGAGAGCCTTTGCCGTTGCAGGCGGAGCCCGGCACGGAGTTGTCGTCCGGCAGCCTCAATCTGGAGGCAACCTTGGTGGTCAAGGTCACCCGCGTCGGTGCCGAAACAGCCTTGGCTCGGATCATTCGCCTGGTGGAGCAGGCCCAGGCCCGTCGGGCCCCCATCCAGGGACTGGCCGATCGCGTGGCAGGACGTTTTTGCTATGGCGTGATCGGCTTGGCCGTCGCCACCTTTTTGTTCTGGTGGCTGTTTGGCGCCGAGCATTGGCCCCAGGTCCTGCAGGCGTCAGCCCCTGGGATGCCCGCTTCCCATGAGATGACCCATGGGATGGACCACGGCCATGGGATGAACCACGGCGGCTTGGGCAGCGGAGCCAGCACCCCGATGGGCCTGGCTCTGCAGTTGTCGATCGCGGTCTTGGTGGTCGCCTGCCCCTGTGCTCTCGGTCTGGCGACCCCAACGGTGATCACGGTGGCCACCGGCCTGGCGGCACGGCGCGGCTGGCTGTTCCGTGGTGGCGATGTGATCGAGACGGCCGCCGGTTTGGACCATGTGGTCTTCGACAAGACCGGCACCCTCACCTTGGGGCGTCCTCTGGTGACAGAAGTGCACGGCGATGATCCGGATCGTTTGTTGCAGCTCGCGGCGAGCCTGGAGCAAAGCAGCCGCCACCCCTTGGCCTACGCCTTGCTGCAGGAGGCCCAGGGCCGGGAGCTCCCCCTGCTGGAGTGCCAGGACGTGCGCACGGTGTCAGGCCAGGGGCTGGAGGGCCATGTGGATGGTGCACCGGACCGGGTTCGTGTGGGCAAGCCGGACTGGTTGCTGGCGCAGGGAGTTGCCTTTGCCGCAGCCGCCCAGGGCTGGCTCGCCGCCGCTGCAGGCTCGGTGGTGGCGGTTGCGGTGGGTGATCGCCTGTTGGGATTGGTTCAGATTGAGGATCAGATGCGCCCCGATGTGGCGCCTGCCCTGCAACGCCTGCGGCGGCATGGTCTGGCCCTGTCGGTGTTCAGTGGTGACCGTCAGGCGGCTGTTCAGCGCCTTGGTCAGCAGCTCGGCTTTGCTGCCCAGGATCTGGGCTGGCAGATGCTGCCGGAGCAGAAGCTGCAACGCCTCGAGCAGCTGCGCCAGTCGGAGCGGGTGGCGATGGTGGGCGATGGCATCAATGATGCACCGGCCTTGGCCGCGGCTGATCTCGGGATCGCCATTGGCACCGGAACCCAGATCGCTCAAGACTCCGCTGGTCTCGTGCTGCTGGGTGATCGACTCGACAATCTGCCCGAAGCCCTCAGCCTGGCGCGCCGCACCCTCGTGAAGGTGCGACAGAACCTCTTCTGGGCCTTCGGTTACAACCTCATCGTTCTTCCCGTGGCCGCGGGGGCGCTGCTTCCCAGCCATGGGGTGCTGTTATCGCCTCCGTTGGCGGCGCTGCTGATGGCCTTGAGTTCGATCACCGTGGTGCTCAATGCCTTGGCTCTTCGCTTGCCATGACGGGGCGTTTCATTGTTCTGGAGGGCATCGATGGGTGCGGCAAGAGCACGCAGATCAAACATCTGGTGGAGTGGTTGCCCAACAGTGGTCTGATGCCCGAGGGAGCTGCCCTGGTTTGCACCCGTGAGCCTGGAGGCACTCCCCTGGGGCGCTCGATTCGTGAACTCCTGCTCCACACGGCAGACCAGGAGGCTCCCGCTCCTACCGCCGAGTTGCTGCTTTATGCCGCCGATCGGGCGCAGCACGTTGAAACCATGATCCGCCCTGCTCTGGAGCGCGGCGACTGGGTGATCAGCGATCGCTTCTCGGGATCGACCCTGGCGTATCAGGGCTATGGCCGTGGTTTGGATCGGGACTTGATCCAGCTGCTGGAACAGATCGCCACCGCCGGCCTCCAGCCCGATCTCACCCTCTGGCTGAGCCTTTCAGTTCAAGAGAGTCTGCAGCGGCGCCTCGGCGACAAGGACGACCGCATCGAAGCCGAGGGAGCAGCATTCTTGGAACGGGTCGCGCAGGGTTTTGCTCAGTTGGCGCAGATGCGTTCCTGGTGTGCCGTTACCGCAGACCAGTCAGCTGCTGCCGTCAGTGCGGCTCTGGAACGTCAGCTTCGGGAGCATCTGGCTTGAGTGCGCTGTTTGGCGATTTGATCGGGCAGCCCCTCGCCGTTGATCTGTTGTCGGCAGCCCTTGCCCAGGGACGCGTGGCCCCGGCCTACCTCTTCGCTGGCCCTGAGGGGGTGGGGCGTCAGCTGGCGGCGGTGCGTTTTCTCGAGGGCCTGCTGGCCGATGCTCAGCCCTCGCCCCGGGAGCGTCGACGCCTGCTGGAGCGCAATCACCCCGACCTGCTTTGGGTGGAACCCACCTATCAGCACCAGGGCCGTCTGCTGACCCGTGCCGAAGCCGAGGAGGCGGGGCTCAGCCGCCGTACCCCGCCCCAATTGAGGTTGGAGCAGATCCGCGACATCGGTCGCTGTCTGGCCCGGCAGCCGGTGGAGGCGAAGCGCGGCATGGTTGTGATTGAAACTGCCGAAGCGATGGCGGAGGCGGCGGCCAATGCCCTGCTGAAAACCCTGGAGGAACCTGGCCATGGGGTGCTGATTTTGTTGACGTCAGCCCCCGAGCGGCTGCTCAGCACGATTCGCTCCCGTTGTCAGTTGATCCGTTTCCTGCGGCTTAACCCAGCGGCCATGGCTCAAGTGCTCGAGCGCAACGGTGCCACGGCTGAGGATGCCCCCGAACTTCTGGCGCTGGCTGCCGGGTCTCCAGGTGCCCTGATCGACCATCGCCGCAGCCTGGAAGGCGTGCCCGTGGAGTTGGTTGATCGCCTCAACGCATTACCTGCCAATCCGATGGAAGCGTTGGCGTTGGCGCGCGATCTCTGCGAAGCCCTCGATGGCGAGCAGCAGCTGTGGTTAATCAGCTGGTGGCAGCACCGGCTCTGGCGCTCTGGGAGCTCAGCCGTCATGCTCAAGCGTTTGGACACCCTGCGCGGTCAGCTGCTCTCCTTCGTTCAGCCTCGACTGGCCTGGGAAGTGGCGTTGCTGGACCTCACACCATCGGTTTCGTAAGCCGCCTGACGGCGCTCAGGCCGAGGCCCGGTCGCCTTGCTGCTTGCGCTCTTCGCGGGCCATCGCCACCACGTCCTCGAGGCCATCCATCTGAGCGCTGGTGGGGAGTTCCAGGCAATAGCCCGCTCCGTACACCGTCTTGATGAACCGTGGCTTGCGGGGATCGGGTTCCAGCTTGGTGCGCAAGTGCCTGACGTGCACGCGGATGGTTTCGATGTCGTCATCGGGCTCGTAGCCCCAGACCTCTTTGAGGATCAACGAGGGCGCCACGGTCTGGCCGTGACGCTGAAGCAGACAGTGGAGCAGTTCGAATTCCAGGTGCGTCAGCCGCACGGGTTGATCGAACCAGATGGCTTCAAAGCGCTCTGGCACCAGGGTGAGCGGCCCGTAGCTGAGGATTTCGTTGTGATTGCTGGACCCAACGGGTGCACGATCACTCCGACGCAGCAGGGCCTTGATCCGCGCCTGAAGTTCCTCCAGATCGAAGGGTTTCGTGAGGTAATCATCGGCACCGGAGTTGAAGCCGCTCACCTTGTCCTTGGTGCCACCCAGTGCTGTGAGCATCAGGATCGGGATCCCTGCTGTGCGGTCGTCGCGCCGCAGTCGCTGACACAGGGTGAGGCCGTCAACTTTGGGCAGCATCAGATCCAGCAGGATCAGGTCCGGGGTGTACTGGAGCGCTAGGGCCTGACCTTTGATGCCGTCGTCGGCGCGCTGCACATCAAAACCACTGTGTTCCAAGTGACCGCCGACCAGGTCGCGCATGTCCTGGTCATCTTCGATTAACAGGATGCAGGGCTTCATCGGTTCGGCGGCAATTTCGGCTTTGAAAAAAGGAGCGCTGTCTGTCGGGATTAACGCTGCGCAGATTCTCTCAAGCTTTTCAACTCTCTGCAGATTTCTGATCAAGAGCTCATGATCGACTTAATTGCGGCAGATCCCTTGCGGGAAAACCGATGTGGAGGCTTTTCTCGCTGTTCTCTGGCGTGCGCTGTTTAGGAAGTCTTCCGCTTCGGGCAATCACCCGTCACGAAATTTCTTTTTTTGTCAATAAAAAAGCCACAGCTTTTGCTGTGGCTTCAAAGCTCCCCGGGCGGGATTCGAACCTGCGACCAATCGATTAACAGTCGACCGCTCTACCGCTGAGCTACCGAGGAATGAGTCCTGGAGACCTTACCTCTCGACTGTGCCGCCCTGCAAGCGCTGTTGCAGTTCCGTTCCACGGATCCATGGGCCAATCCGGCCGTCCTGCATGCGGGCTGCGCCATCGGCGTAGGCCAATTCCCCAAGCCTGTGGGTGATCCACAGCGCTGTGATCGGTTTGACGGGGTCTTTGCACAGCCGTTGCACTGTGGTCAGCACCGTGGTCTGGCTTTCGGGGTCCAGCAGGGCGGTCGGTTCATCCAGCAGCAGCAGGCCGGCGTCACTCGCCAGGGCACCGGCGATGGCCAGACGTTGTTTCTGGCCGCCGCTGAGGCTGTGTAGGGGCCGTTTCTCCAGTTGATCAAGGCCGAACTGGGTCAGCAGGTTGCGAACGGTGTTTTGGCGATGCTGTTGTCCAGCTTCAGGATCCATGCCGAGCATCAGGTCGCTGCCGCAGCTGGGCAGCAACAGCTGATGATCAGGGTTCTGAAACACCAGAGCGGTTTTTGTTCGGCAGTTAATCCGCCCGCTCTGGGGATCCAATAGCCCGGAAATCAGCCGGAACAGGGTGCTTTTGCCGCTTCCGTTGCTTCCCACCAGCATCCACAGGCCTGGGCCTGGGATGACCAGGTTGCAGTGGTCGAGGGCTTGTTGGCCGTTTGGCCAGCGATGGCTGACGCCCTCAACGCTGAGTTCGGCGGTGGCGGTGTCAGGAATCAAAGGAAAAGCCGGGTCGCTTGCTGCCACCCGTCGCCGAAGCTTTCTCATAAAGCTGAACGGCGAGAACCTCACTGACCAGCAGCGTCACTTTCTTGCCCTCTACTTTCTCGCAGGTGAGCTCAAGAAGACGCGGTTGGCCACTCTCAAGGGCCTGGCGGATCTGCTGATAAAGCGCATCAGCGTCTGCAAGCTCCTTGCGCTGAACAGACACCGGGACAGGACTCATGCGCAGGGCCAGTTCGATGACGTACACAGCGTTGGAAAAGAGCGAAGCGTCATCTTCGCGGAGGGACCGACATCCCGTCGGTCCAAAAATGCGCATTTCTACTCATCCCGTTGAAATGCGTGCGGGGAGCCGCCCCATTTCGGTGATCACCCCCTAGGCTCGCTCATGTAACGGATCATGAAGCACTTCTCATGACGATCGCTGTAGGACGCGCGCCACAGCGGGGATGGTTTGACGTCCTCGATGACTGGCTCAAGCGCGACCGCTTCGTTTTTGTCGGCTGGTCCGGCATTCTTCTTCTCCCAACGGCCTACCTGGCCATCGGT
>JADHMX010000043.1 GCA_016779825.1 Synechococcus sp. BS301-5m-G53
AGGGCGTCGGCTCCCTGGAGCACCGAACTCAGACTCACGAACAGTTCCGGGGCGCTGGTGCCCAGGGAAACCACCGTGAGGCCGATCACGAGCTGGGGAATGCCGAAGATCACCGCCATGGCAACGGACCCCTGCACGAACAGTTCTCCGCCACCGAACAACAGTCCGATGCCCAGCAGCACTTGGATCGAGGCCTGGAGGAATTCAGGCATGGGGTGAGATCAGGTGTATGGGGATTCTGCTTGGCCGCCAATCCACTTTTGCTGCGACTCCACTTAATGTCAGGCGTTGCGGTTTGGTCCCAGAGCCCTTGTTGAATCGGATCACCACGAGCAATTTGCGCGGCGACGCCTTTGGCGGCGTCACTGCTGCTGTGATTGCCCTTCCGATGGCCCTGGCCTTCGGGGTTGCTGCGACAGGCGACCCTGCTCCTGGGCTTTGGGGGGCCGTGATCATCGGCTTGGTCGCTGCCCTGTTCGGTGGCACTCCCACCTTGATTTCTGAGCCCACCGGTCCGATGACCGTGGTGTTCACCTCGGTCATCCTGAGCTTCACGGCCACGGCGCCGGACAAGGAAACGGCCATGGCCATGGCCTTCACCGTGGTCATCATGGCGGGCCTGTTCCAAATCCTCTTTGGAGTGTTCCGTCTGGGCCGTTACGTCACCCAGATGCCTTACACGGTGATCTCAGGCTTCATGTCGGGGATCGGGGCCATTCTTGTGATCCTCCAGCTGCCGGCCTTCCTTGGTCAGACCGCATCGGGCGGGGTCATGGGAACCCTCTCCAACCTGCCGGGCTTGATTGCTGGGGTTCAGCCGATGGAGCTGGCGCTGGCCTTGATTACCGTCGCCATCCTGTGGCTGACTCCAGCCAGTGTGAAGCGTTTCTGTCCCCCGCAGCTGTTGGCCCTGGTGTTGGGAACGGTTCTGTCGGTCACCTTGTTCCACGACGCAGGCCTCAAGACCATCCCACCGTTCAACGCCGAGCTTCCCAGCCTGCATGTGCCCACCTTCTCGGGGGGACAGCTGCGCTTGATGTTCATTGATGCGGCTGTGCTGGGCATGCTCGGTTGCATTGATGCCCTGCTCACCTCTGTGGTGGCCGACAGCCTCACCCGCACGGAGCACAACTCCAACAAGGAACTGGTGGGTCAAGGGCTGGCCAACATCGCTTCCGGTGTCTTGGGCGGTTTGCCTGGGGCAGGAGCCACCATGGGCACGGTGGTCAACATTCAGGCCGGCGGTCGTTCGGCCTTGTCTGGAATCATCAGGGCGGTGATTCTGATGGTGGTTGTCCTGGCCGCAGCTCCCCTGGCCTCCACGATCCCCCTCGCTGTGCTCGCGGGCATCGCCCTGAAGGTGGGCATCGACATCATCGACTGGGACTTCCTTCAACGGGCCCATCATCTTTCGGTGAAGGCCGCGGTGATCACCTACGGCGTGATTGCGCTCACGGTGTTGGTGGATCTCATCGCTGCGGTGGGCATCGGTGTGTTTGTGGCGAACGTGCTCACGATTGATCGGATGAGCGCTCTGCAGTCTCGAAAAGTGAAAACGATCAGCACCGCCGATGACGATGTGGAGCTGACGGATGAAGAAGAGATGTTGCTGGATCAGGCTTCCGGCAAGGTTTTGTTGTTTCAGCTCGCTGGTCCGATGATCTTCGGCGTGGCCAAAGCCATCGCGCGCGAACACAACGCCATCGGCAATTGTCAGGCAGTGGTTTTCGACATCTCAGAGGTGTCCCACTTGGGGGTCACCGCTGCGATTGCCCTCGAGAATGCCGTCAAGGAAGCCATCGAAGCGGGGCGCCAGGTTTTCCTGGTCGGTGCGACGGGAAGCACAGAAAAGCGGCTTCAGAAGATGAAACTTCTGGATCGGGTCCCCCAGAGCCACGTCAGTGCCGATCGCCTCGACGCCTTGCGTCTTGCCGTGAACGGTTTGTCGCTGAATGACTGACCAAATTTCGATCATCGCTCCGGATGATTGGCATGTGCATCTCCGGGATGGCGAGATGCTCAGTCAGGTGGTGGGGCACACAGCCCGGCGTTTTCGTCGGGCGATTGTGATGCCCAATCTGCGTCCTCCCGTGACCACCGTCGCTGCAGCGCGCGCTTATCGCGACCGCATTCAGGCCGCATGCCCTGCTGATCTGGAGTTCATGCCCTTGATCACGGCGTATCTCACCGACTCGATCGCCCCCTCCGAGCTGGAGAGGGGATTTCGAGAGGGCGTCTTTGCTGCGGCCAAGCTTTATCCCGCTAACGCCACCACCAATTCCGCAGCAGGGGTGACGGATCTTCTGCAGATCGATCCCGTGCTGGAAACGATGGCCCGAATCGGCATGCCGTTGCTGATCCATGGAGAGGTCACGGATGCCGAGATCGATATTTTTGATCGTGAGGCGGTGTTCATCGAACGCCATTTGGCACCGCTGCGGGAGCGTCATCCCGACCTGAAGGTTGTGTTCGAGCACATCACCACCGAGCAGGCGGTGCAATACGTCAGCTCAGCGGATCGCCATCTCGCCGCCACCATCACACCCCACCATCTGCACATCAACCGCAACGCGATGTTTGCCGGTGGGTTGCGCAGCGATTTCTATTGCCTCCCCGTGGCCAAGCGGGAATGTCACCGTCAGGCTCTGCGCCGGGCGGCCACCAGCGGCGACCCACGCTTCTTTCTCGGCACCGACACGGCACCGCATGAGCGGGCATCGAAGGAAAGTTCCTGCGGTTGCGCTGGAATTTTCAATGCGCCCTTCGCCCTTGAGAGCTATGCCCAGGTTTTTGATGAGGAAGGCGCTCTGGCACATCTCGAGGCCTTCACCAGTCTGAATGGGCCCGCCTTCTACGGCCTTCCAGTCAACACGGGTCGCATCACGTTGCAACGGCGTGAGCATCTTGTGCCGGCACTTGTGAATGGACTGGTTCCTTTCCATGCTGGAGAGATCCTCTCCTGGGCCGTGGCCGATGCACCTGATCAAGTTCAGCTCTGAAGACTGCGGCACCTGTCACCGCATGAGTCACTACGACGGCAAGGTGGCTGAGGAGCTTGGCTGCAGCTTCATCTCCGTGATGCTGCAGGACACGGAGATGTATCGCAAATATCGGAAGATCCTGCTTAAGCAGTACCCAAATAAGGAGGGCATGGGCTGGCCCACCTATCTGCTGGTGAACGATCCTGAAGGAGATTTTTCGATCGAGGGTGAACTGAAGGGCGGCATGCCCAAGGGAGATTTCCGCACCAAGCTGGCTGAGTTGCTCCCGTCCTGATGGCGGGTGGTGGGGGCAGGGGGACTTGAACCCCCACAGGCCTTTCGGCCCAAGCGATTTTAAGTCGCGTGCGTCTACCGATTCCGCCATGCCCCCGCGCAGACATCTTAGATTTCCCACAACTGTCCTATGGCCTTGGACCTTTCGTCCCTGCTTTCTCAAGTCCCACAGGACACGTTGTTGGTTCTGGTGGCCTACATCGTTTTGGGCGGCCTGTACCTCGTGGTGACTCCACTCGCTTTGTACGCATGGATGAACCAGCGTTGGCATCGCATGGGCAAGTTGGAGCGTCTGGGGATTTATGGAATGGTCTTCCTCTTTTTCCCGGGGATGATTCTGTTTGCTCCCTTCCTCAATTTCCGTCTGAGCGGTCAGGGAGACGTCTGAATTGACGCGCGGGAAGGTTCTTTTGATCGGGCTTGCCGTCCTCCTGCTCGGAGGCCTTGGGCAAGTGGGCTTTCAGGCTGCTGGCTTTGAGGGCTTCTCAGCAGGGATTGCTGCTGAGGCCCTGTTGGTTGTGATCGTGGTGGTTTGGACCAGTTCTTATCTGTTTCGTGTGGTCACGGGCCAGATGACGTACATGGACCAGCGGCGTCGCTACCGCGAGGTGTACGACAAACAGGAAGCTGAAGCGCTTCAGGCCCGTTTTGATGCTCTCCCCGAGGAGGAGCAGCAGGCGCTGCTGCGGAAGATTGGAGCGGATGCCTCGGTTGCATCGGATGGAGACGCCCCCGTCGACTCATAGGCTTCCGAGGTTTGTTCCTGGTCGGTTGACCGAGATGCCCAATCCGCAGTCCTCTTCCATCGCCCAGCGCTTTGAGCAGCTGAAGCAGGACGGTCGCCTTGCCCTGATGCCATTCCTGATGGCGGGTGATCCAGATCTCGCGGTGACCGCTGATGTGCTCCTCAGCCTGCAAAGCGCCGGGGCCGACATGGTGGAACTGGGGATGCCCTACAGCGATCCTCTCGCTGATGGACCAGTCATTCAGGCCGCTGCGTCCCGCGCCCTTGCTGCCGGAACCACGCCCCAGGGTGTTCTGGACATGCTGCGGTCGTTGAAGGGACAGTTGCAGATCCCCGTGATTCTGTTCACCTACTCCAATCCCCTGTTGAATGTGGGAATGGAGGCGTTTTGCCAGTCAGCAGCGGAGGCTGGTGCCGCCGGGCTGGTGGTTCCTGATCTGCCCCTCGAAGAGGCGGAGCGGTTGTCGACAATCGCAGAGGGATATGGATTGGATCTGGTGCTGCTTGTTGCACCCACCACACCCCTCGATCGAATGGCTCGAATTGCCACATGCAGCAGAGGTTTCACCTACCTCGTGAGTGTTACGGGTGTCACCGGTGAGCGGGCCCAGATGGAAAGCAGGGTGGAAGGTTTGGTCCAGCAACTGAAACAAACTTCACCCGTTCCCGTTGCCGTTGGTTTCGGCATTTCGGGGGCGGAGCAGGTGCGTCAGGTGCGTGGATGGGGTGCCGATGGAGCGATTGTGGGCAGTGCACTTGTGAAGCGAATGGCTGCAGCCTCTTCGGGTGATATTGCTCAGGAAGCGGGGCGTTTCTGCGCTGAGTTGCGCACCGCTGCTGATCAGCCTTAGTGGAACCCATCACGCTGAAGTTATGAAAAACCCCCGACCTTGGTCGGGGTGAATCCATCACTCCTCGTCTTCGTCACTGCCACCAACAGGTGTTAGACGAATTTGGTTGCGCCCCAGTTTGATTTCAAATTCATCACCCGGCTTGAGGTCGAGAAGAGCCGTGTAAGCCTTGCCGATGAGCAGGTTGCCGTTGCCTTGCACGGTGGCCACATAACTGAGTTTGCGGCCGCCCTTGCCCGCGCCGCCCACGCCACCGACGCCAAGGTTGACGCCTTTGGCTTCAAGGAGTGCTTCGTAAAAAGCGGTGAAATTCAGACGTTCTCCACCATCCTTTTTTGTGGAGACATAGCCACAGGCACGAACAAGATCAGACTTGCTGACATCACCCAGGTCTTTGACTTTATTGAGAAGGTCACTCCCAGTGAGCATTGCTTTCGATAGAAACCACTCTTCACAACATAGCGTTTGTGTAAGCCGCTATGCCATCATTTTTTACTGAAAAGTTCTTCGGTGTTTCATCCTTCGCCATGGCACGTTTCGTCTTGTGGGGCACTTACTGTGCGGATGCTCTTGTGAAGCGTGCTCCCTATCGAGATGAGCACCTTGCTCGTCTTCAGGGCCTGAAAGATCAGGGAACGCTTATCACGCTCGGGCCCACCGAAGGAAGCACCCATGTTTTCGGAATCTTCGAGGCCGAAAACATCAATGTCGTTCGCAAGCTGGTTGAGGACGACATCTATTGGAAGCAGGGGATTTGGACAGCGCTCGAGGTTTATCCCTGGGTCCAAGCGTTCTGAGCCTGCATGAGCACCCATTCAGCCACGAGCTGATCTCCATCGGCCCCCAGAACGTCGGCGTATCCACTCATCTGGCCTCGCCCTTCGCGGGCGATGGTGGAGATGGCCGTCACCGTTGCGAGGTCATCACGTTCGAGGGTTTTCAGCTTCAGATTCTTTCCGCGGCGAATGATGTTGCCTCCGTTGATGTGGCATCCGGCGCAGTGCTGTTTGAACAACGCGGCGCCTGGGCTGGCCTCTGCAACTGCAGCGTGCGTTGCACCAGCGGTCGCAAGGTTCAGCAGCAGAACCGAAAACGCAGCAACGAAGCAGCGCAGGACGGAGCTCAGCACAGGGATGTTGTGGCTTTAGTCAGTCTGCTTGAGCAGGCGATGCCTCCCTTTGGTACCGCCGAATCAGTTCATCGGGTGAGCGGTAATCCTGTGGAAGCGAGCTGTGCAGCCTGTTCAGGTAATCCCAGCAAACCGTCCTGCGAATGGTATTCAAATCGCGTCCATCCGCGACAAGGCGGCGCAGGGCCGTGCAGTAGGTGGAGAACCCTGCTTCAAGATCACCGATGGTGAGAGCCTTGGCTGCAGAGGGCATGACATGGAACGTCAGGACTTTCTAACTTTTGCGTCGATCCCAGAATTGGTCTGTTGCCAGGATCACTGCTGAAGCTGTGCGGTCGCCCCATGGCGGAACAGGACCTAATCCGTTTCCTCAGCAAGATCTCTCAACTTCAGTCCCTTGCGGACCGTGTGCAGCAGGACCCCAGCAGCCGTGAACGGCTGGCAGATTGTGCGGATCACAACCAGGTTGTGCAGCTGGCCCAATCCTGGGGATTCGATATTGGTCGGCGCTGGGGTGAGCGTGACCCTGAGCCAGGAGGGGGATCCAACCTGCTGGCGACCCCCTGCCCTCCTCCGGGTGCTGAATCAACCCAGGTGTTGGCGTCTGCTGAAACCTGGAGATTGCTGCTGATCGCATCAAACGCCTATCGATCCCCCAGTGACGAATGGATGGATCAGCCCGATCACGAATGGGTGCTTGTGTTGCGGGGGAGTGCCTGTGTTGCCCTTCAGAACCCTGATCGGATGGTGGACCTCAGCCCTGGGGATCATCTTTTGATTCCGCCCCACCAACGCCACCGGGTTGAGCGCACGGATCACAAGCCTGGGACCCTCTGGCTTGCCCTGCACTGGGATGCCGCTTAGGCCTGCTGAGGCACGCCATCTCCACGATGGATCGTGTAAGCCCCAAAAGGCAATGAGCACGACGGCTGATTGCCGTCGGCCTCATCGCTGACGAGAGTGTGTGCATCGAGATCGGAGGAGCCCATGACGGCCGACACTCCACCTGAGCAAATTGCAGAAGCAGACTGACTTTCTGGCCCCTGCTCCAACAGTTTCCACCCATTCGTAAGCGATTCGTCTGGCGCGACAACGAAGAGCGTCAAGCCAGTCGACTCCCCTCTGCACCGTTCGTAGGTGCCCCGCAGGAGAGCCGCTTCACACCTGGACCCGATGGCCCCAGGGTGCCTTGAGCCAGACGCTTCGACCTTCCTGTCTCAGTTCCATTGCTGGAGAAGATTTTCCAAGGCATCAGACACTGAAGTTGAGGTCGATTGCTATGCGCAAACGAGCGAGTTAGGCCGTCTTTCCATCGGGGAGGGCGGCCTTCCTTTTGGCTCGTTAACCCTCAGTCTGGGAAATCAAGCTTTTGGGCTGATCCTCCCCGTCCCAGTCGCTTGCGGGAGGGAGTGGCATTGGCACGCTTCACCAGCCAGTAAGCGGCGGAGAGTGAGACGACGGCGATGCCGAGGCCCACCAGAAGTTGGGGTTTGTTCTCAGCGCCCGAGGGCAACACGATCACCTTTCGAGCCACTGCGGTGAGCGCTGTCACCAGCACCAGTTCGATCTGGACCACATGGCGCCGCAGGTAACTGGTGATGTTTTGCAGCACCTCCAGAGCAATCAGAACGGTGAGCAGATCGCCGAGAATCTTGATCAGATCGTCGCCCAGCCAGGTTGCCGCTGACCCAGTCAGCAACTTCGAGCCCAGAGAAATCATCAACTTGATGATGGCGGCGCAGATCACCACACCCGTGATCAGGGTGAGCAGTCGCGCGACTTCCCGTTCACCAGCATCAACGAAACCGAGGAAACTTCTCTTGGAACGAGTGGGTTCACTCACGGGGTTCAGTCGTTGAAGGGGTTGTAGTAAGGACGCGCTGGCGTGTTGCTGGCAGGGTTGACCACCTTGGTGTCACAGGTGACCGATCCGTCGTCTGCTTTCACGCAATCGGATTCGATTGTGCTGTCTTTGCCCGTGGTGCTGCCCGGTCCCCGCAGCCAGCCCTCGGTTTGTGCAAGGGCCGAGGATGCTCCGCACACAGACATCGACAAGAGGAAGGCAGCGCTGAGAAGTTGAGTAGGCGTCATCGCGGCAATGTCTGAGCCACCACTTTGCCCGTGTCGGCCCCTAATCGGTGCAGTCGTCTCGAATTTCCTGCAAAAGAAGATCAAGTTGCCCAAACGGATCGTCCTCGGCGGCGGCGGCACTGGAGCTCTCGGGCGAGGGTTGGCCATGCCATTCCGCTTCGACGGTGCAGAGCCGATCAGCCAGTCCGGCCAGCCCATGCAGTTTGTGCTCGCGCTCAAGCACCTCAAGCAGGGCAGGCATGCGGGTCGACACGGCACGCAGGTTGCGCCGCAGGTCAGCTTGCGTCCGCCCCTGGTGTTTCAACCAGTCCTTCAGCAACAGCGTGAGATCCGCTTCAAATTCAGGGGTCCAGGCAGACATTGATCAGCGATTGATTCAGTGCGCAAGGGGAAACCAGCGGTCCAATTTGCGGCGAGCCCGCATCCGGATGGCTGGAGTGACGTGTTTGCTCCAGAGTCCCAACATGGCTGTGAGCGCTACCAGATCATCACTGAACCCGGCCACAGGAAGAAGGTCGGGAATCAGATCAGCAGGCATCAACAAATAACTCAGCGCTGCAAGCATCGTCAGCCTTGCTGCTGAGGGAGTTTCGGGGTCAAGCATTAACTCCAGGGCTTCCAGGGCTGGAGCCGCAAGCCCCCTGCCGGCCCGCTGCAACAATCGGCGCAGCAGGCTCTCGTCGATCACCTCCCGTTCAAGCACGTCGGCTTCAACGGTGGTGCGAGCAGCATGGTCAGTCATGCGGAGAGACCGGTTGAACCCACTCTCTCCAGTTCAGCTGCAATCCGCCAGCTGGACGAGCCGATCTTCAGGGTGTGGATTCCACGAGTCCATTCTGGATTCCGGTTTTGCGCAATTTGCGCAGGGCCCGCTGCACCACCTGACGGCAGTACTCCCGAGAGCAGTTCATGTGGCGAGCCACCTCCGCCAGGGTGCGCCATTCGTTCGTGCCATCCAGCCCGAAGCGCAGGGTGACGACGGTGTGCTCTTTCGGGGTGAGATTGGCTTTAGCCAGCAAAGACCAGACCGAGGCGGTGCGTTCGGCGATCTCGGCCCGTTCCATCGGCGGCAGCTCCTCGCTGGGCAGAACGTCAACCAGCTCTGATGGATCGGATTTCGATTTCACAACCCCCTGCAGGCTCACGGTGACGCTGCGCAGTTCGCAGGCCAGCAGATCTTCCACCTCTGCGATGGGGATCTCCATGAACTCCGCCAGTTGTTCGCCGGTGGGGCTGAGGCCGTTTCTCTGCATCAGGCGCGCCTTGGCTGCTCGCAATTTGGTGAGCTTTTCGTTCACATTCACGGGGATGCGAATCGTGCGGCTTTGGGTGGAGAGCGCTCGGTTCAGGCCCTGCCGAATCCACCAGTAGGCATAGGTGGAGAAACGATGGCCACGGGTGGGGTCGTATTTCTCGACGGCACGGGTCAGGCCGAGGGTCCCCTCTTGAATCAGATCGAGAAGATCCAAGCCCTTCCCCTGATAGCGCTTGGCCAGATTGACAACAAGGCGAAGGTTTGAAGTAATCATCTGATTCTTGGCGCGTTCGCCACGGCGAATCACACCTTTTTCCTCATCGCTGTACTCGCAAGCTGGACCGCTCCCGCCAGCGAGATGGCAGCGTTCTGTGATGGCCACCATCGCCTGAACCTTCCTCCCCATCATCAGTTCTTGCTCTGGAGTAAGCAGCTGATGGCGACCAATTTCGCCGAGAAAAGCACTCAGAGAACTAGTCATCATGGTGATGCGGCTGAATTGAACCTAGAACCAAAGTGTTTTTTTCTGGTGGTCATAATAAAGACTCCCGAATTAATACTTTTTGCGTTATTACACTCTTTCTTCGTGTTGATGAAGCGAATCTTTCATTGTTAAATCAATGGGGTGGCTAAGGTCTCCGCACCTTCCGTCGCCACGCCCATGCCCCTGGCCGTCGCTCTCACGTCCGACATCGCCAAAAATGCTGGCGTTGCCTACGTTCATTACCTCAGTTTCATGCTCTGTTTCGGCGCCCTGGTGCTGGAACGGAAGCTGATCAAAGCCGACCCGAATCGCCAGGAAGCCACGGCGATGGTGATCACCGACATCGTCTACGGCATCGCTGCGCTGGCGCTTCTGGTGAGTGGAATCCTGCGGGTGATCCACTTCGGCCAAGGCGCTGAGTTTTACACCCAGAATCCTTTGTTCTGGTGGAAGGTTGGCTTGTATCTCTCTGTAGGGGGCTTGTCCCTCTACCCCACCATCACCTACATCCTCTGGGCGATTCCGCTGCGAAAGGGTGAGCTGCCCAAGGTGAGCGAAGCGCTCGCGACACGACTGGCCTGGATCATCAACATCGAGTTGGTGGGTTTCGCCAGCATCCCCCTGATGGCAACGTTGATGGCTCGTGGAGTTGGTCTTCCCGCCGCCTGATGCAGCCCGACCTCTGTCCTCCACAACAGCAGCTTCGAACGCTGAAGGTTGCGTTGGAATCCCAGGCTCCAGCCCAGCGTCCGGGGTATGCCTCCTCCATCGCCACCACATCCTTGGGCCCGCCGGTGTTGAAGCACTGGTGCGTCTGGCTCCAGCCCGCCGATGCTTCGCCACCGAACCGTTGGGACCAGCGTTGGCTGAAGGCGGTGTCTTCGGCGCTGACCACCTGGGGTGCGCTAGTTCCGCTCACGCGGGTGGATAGTCCAGAGCAGGCCAACGTGATGATTTGGCGGCAGCAACCCGCCCGCCGTCAGGTTGCTGGGGTCTGGCGTGCCAGCAATGGACGCACCCAACTTCAGGTGGTCGATGTGCAGCGCCAGAGCCGCCGTCGACTGGAGCCCCAGGTGAAGGTCATGGTTTCACCGGGGCTGCGGGCTGAAGCGCTGCAGGCCACGGCCCTGCACGAACTGGGCCACGCCTTCGGTCTTTGGGGCCACAGTTCTGTTCCCACCGATGTCCTGGCGATCAGCCAAGGCGAAAGTCCGGTGCTGGTGCCATCGGAGCGGGATCGCCTCACGCTCGCGTGGGTGATGCAGCAGACCACCCGTTTCGGTTCGACGATTCGACCGTCGATCGAACCGGCCGAATCTGCTTTGCCTGAGTGACGTCGCCTTCCCAGCGCGGCATGCTGCCGGCAGTCGTGGTCGATCCGTGAAGCTGATCCGTTCTTTATTGCTGGCCGGCTTGCTTGTGAGCCTCGTGGGTTGCCGTTCCAACAACAGCCAGTCCCAGCAGGCGCCTCAGGTTCGGGAACCGATTCGGATCCAGCTGGACGGCAAAAATCCTGCAGCCAGTGAAGGTGTCTTGGATCGTGCTGAGGGCCCTTTGCGTTTCACCGTTGGCCATGGGCGCCATGGCATCGCCTGTGAAGGCACCACCTTTGAAGAGGGCATCACGCCGCTCGGGACCTTTCAGGTCAATGCCATTCTCAGCAAAGATCGCTTCGAAATGGCCCCCTCGCTGGTGGAGCAATCCGGAAAAACCGAGGAGGAGCTACGTCAAACGCTCTTCACCAACATGAACTCCATCGACTTCAAAGGTGATGGGGAAACCGGGGAATACGGCATCGGCTACATCAGCCTGGCTCCGGTTCCGGCAACCGAGCAGCCCTTTCGCTTTAACACCTACGACGGTGTCTTCCGCTGGTACAGCTTCGCCATTCACGGCACCAACGACGAGACTCGGATCGGCAAGGCGTCGACCGGGGGTTGCCTCAACGTCGGTCAGCTCACCATGGGGGTGTTGTTGGACACCGTGGAGCTGGGCGATCAAGTGGTGATCAGCAGCGACAGCCCTTGCCTGCCTTAGTTCCGGCGCGGGGCACCCCGTCGTGCGGCCAGCACTTCCTGCACCTGCCGCCAGCTGACGCCGTGATGGGCCAGGGCCACCTGCATGTGGAAGACGATGTCCGCCGCTTCGCCGGCGATCTCGGCAGCGTTGTCGTCTTTGCAGGCCATCACGAATTCAGCACTCTCCTCGCCGATTTTCTTGAGGATGCTGTTGTCTCCCCCCGCCAGCAGCTTGTTGGTGTAGCTGCCTTCTTCCGGTTGCTCGCGTCTCCCCTCGATCACGCGAAACAGTTCAGTGCAGGCATCCGTTGGCGGCGCTAAAGCCTCGGGTCCACCGGCCGTTCGGGCATCGCTGTTTTCGTAGAAACAGCTGCGGGAGCCGGTGTGGCAGGCCACATCCCCAGCCTGCTCCACGGTCACCAGCAGCACGTCGGCATCACAGTCGTAGCGGATCTCCCGCATCGTCTGGATGTGACCGCTTGTGGCCCCCTTGTGCCAGAGCTCCTGGCGTGAGCGGCTCCAGTAATGCACCTCACCGCTGCGCAGGGTCGCTTCAATCGCGTCCCGGTTCATCCAGGCCACCATCAGCACCGCACCGTCCAGCCAGTCCTGGGCCACAGCTGGAATCAGCCCCGCTTCGTTAAAACGGAGTTGGTCAATGAAGGCGGGGCTGAGGGGCTGCATCAGGCCTCGGACATTCGGGCAACGCCTGAATCTTCCCGCAGCGTGCTCCATTCCGCGTTTCACCCCTTGCTCGTTTCTCCGACCCCCTACAGCTGCAGCAAAGCCTTTAGCGGCTATCCCTGCTGTCACCGGCAGTGGCGCCACCAGGGCCATTGCCGCTTCGTGCATGGGTACAGCCGTTCATTCACGGTGCACTTCGCTGCAAGTTCGCTGGATAGCTGTGGCTTTGTTGTTGATTTTTCCAGCTTGCGGCCTCTGGAACAGCAACTCAGTCAGCAGTTCGATCACACCTTCCTGGTGAATGCCGATGATCCTTTGATGGAGGAATGGAAGCGTCTTGATCAACTTGGTGCACTTGATCTCCGGGTTATGGACAATGTCGGCATGGAGGCATCAGCTCGTTTGGTTTGGTCCTGGACGAATGCGTTGCTGCTGGAGCGGGATGGAGGGAGGACCTGCTGCTGGCTTGTGGAGGCCCGCGAAAACACTCGCAATGCTGCTAGCTACCACACGATTCCTGATTGGTTTGGCTCGTCCTCCAGTGGATCGTGACGAGTGGATCAGGTGTTCATCGCTGAAACCCACGACCTGATCTTTGCTCGTTGCGATGCTGGGTTGCTGACTGCTGCTGGTCACCGTGCCCTGCTGATGGATTCAAAGTTGGCTGAACGATCACACCCTTTAGCAACCGCACAGCATCTGAATCGGGTGGGGTCTTCCCTTGGCCTGATCAATGCAGGTTCGATGAGGTTTTTGTCATGACGATGCCTTTATGGCAACGCACTGCACTGGAGGCCTTCGGAACAGGCTTTCTTGCCTTCACGGTGGGTCGACTGGGCAGCAGCGAATTCAATGGGTTCGAACAGGCCATCGTGATCGGTCTGTGTCTTGCGCTGCTGATCCATCTCATGGGTCGTGCGACCGGCGCTCATTTCAACCCTGCCGTCACATTGCTCCTGAATGCGCAAAGGTTCGGCCGAGCAAGGCTCCTGTCACGGGGTGCTCTCCGTGAATCTGTCGCCTACATCTCAGCTCAGCTGCTGGGAGCCACCGTGGGGCTTGGGCTCAACCCCGTTGAAAGGCCGATCAATGACTTTGCTCTCGAAGCCTGGCTGCCGGAGTTTGTCTTCAGCTTTGTGCTGTTTGGGTTGATTCTGCGTTGGAGTCGCGAAGGTCGCATCTGTCCTGTGGCTCAGCCCTTGTCTGGCCTTGTGATCGGTAGTGGGTTGAGCGTGCTTGTGATTCTGGGAGGTTTGACTGAATCCGGCATCTACAACCCGGCGATGGCAATCGCATTCGCTGTTAAAGGGATGGGTGGTTCATTCATCGCCATCGTGGATCAATTCCTGGCAGCCGGATTAATGCTGCTGTTGTTGCCCTCTCAGCCACAGTCATCCGATTGAGAGCTGTTCTCCCTCGACGTCAACCGCGATGGAACTGTTCTCGCCCAGTTGCCCGGAAAGGATCAGCTTGGCAATGGGTGTCTCCAG
>JADHMX010000044.1 GCA_016779825.1 Synechococcus sp. BS301-5m-G53
CAGAAGATCCCGAATTCGAGACCTTCTACACCAAGAACATCCTTCTGAATGAAGGTCTGCGTGCCTGGATGGCACCGGCTGACCAGCCGCACGAAAACTTCGTCTTCCCTGAAGAGGTTCTGCCCCGCGGCAACGCTCTCTGATCGAAAGCCAGATCTTTCCTTCAACCGCCCAAACGGGCGGTTTTTTTTTGCTCAATCGGCGTCTGAATCCGTGTCCAGATGAAAGGTGAAATCAACACTGTCGTGTTGGTCAAGCAGCTCTCGTAGCAGTGCATCGATCAGCACAATGATTCCGAGCAGCTCAAGCGTCTCTTCCAAGCCTGTGATGGCGCCATACCAGGGGCTATGCAGGCGGATCAGGCTGGATCGAACGGCGAAGCTGCCGATCATTTCCATGCCAATGGCACCGCCGATGTAAATGGCACCTGATCGCAGCAACCGTGATGCCGTTGCTCGGGAGATTGAGCCGAGGAAGCGGCGAAAGCGCCAAAGCAGGATGAGGGCGAGGACGGCATAGGGCACCACCCAGGTGGATGCCAGGGCTGGGTGCACCTGGCGCCTTAAGCCCGGAATGATCAGGATTTCGTGGATCTGCAGGGCTTCATCGAGCGCCAGAAAGATGAAAATCTTCGAGAGCAAACGCCAGTCCCGGGCAGCGATGCGATCGCTGCTCTGCCCCAGCCGCTGCATCAATAGGGCCGCCATCAGCAACAGCGCACTACTGAACAGGGTGGGCAGGTTGAGTTCCCGGTCCATGTTGAGGCTGTCGAGCCAATGCTTCTCTGCCCCGAATCCGTAAATGCCCACTTGCACGATGCTGTGGGCCACCAGAAAACCTGCGGTGATGGCCGTCAGCAGGTTGCGGATTGATCTTGGAGTGACGGGAATGATCCCGATCTGGCTTTGATCCGCTGCAGTGGGTTGCTGAATCACGTTTGGCTTGTGCGGAGGATGAACCCCGGTCTCGAATTCAAGTTCTAAACCTCTGCTTAATCTGCGCTACGCGAATGGGACGGGTCGGTGGCTGTGATCTACACACGGGGTCGCGCTCTTAAGACCGCCATCGCCGGTTTGTTTGTGGTGCTTGCGCTTGCGTCTCTGCTGACGGTGCTGGTGCAACTGGTGATTGCCGTGTCTGGCGGATCCCCACTGGATCCCGGCTGGGGGGTCGTGGCGGGGGTGAGCACGGGACTGGC
The DNA here is from genome assembly GCA_016779825.1 of Synechococcus sp. BS301-5m-G53. Lineage (GTDB taxonomy): Bacteria > Cyanobacteriota > Cyanobacteriia > PCC-6307 > Cyanobiaceae > Parasynechococcus. The sequence continues at coordinate 1,199 of JADHMX010000044.1, forward strand.
GGTCTGGGCCACCCGTTCTCAGGTGTTGTTGAAATTGCTTTCGGTTGCTGATCCCCTCGCTCATCAGGGGCGTGCACGCGCGGTGTGGGTGCTCCTGGCGCTTGTGCTTTTGCTTGTGGTGGGCCTCAAGACCGGCTCGGCGGATCGTGATGCCTACAAAAACCTGGTGTTTGGCGAGGGGGGGCTTGTGGAGTGGAGCCAAGTGCTGGTTCTGTTGCTTGCCACCAGAGCGGCCTGGCTGATTGGCTCTGATCTGAATGAACGTTTGGAGGAACGCCGACCCGGGCACCTGTTCCAGTTCGGCGCAGCATGCCTTGCCCTGGTCTTGATGGAGGAGCTCGCTTGGGGGCAGGTGATCTTCAGTTGGCGGACCCCGCCCTTGTTGAACGAGATCAACGCGCAGAACGAGACAACCCTGCACAACATCGGTTGGTTTCAGGATCGTCTGGATGTCGGCACGTTCCTTGCGACTCTTGGGGTTTTGGCTGTTGTGGTTCTGGCGCCGCGCTGGATGCGAGCTCTCACAAAGAACTGTTCTGAGCCGATGGCGGCCGTGACCCGGTCCCTCACTCCTGCTGTCTACAGCTGGCCGTTGTTCCTGGCGGTTTCTGCTCTCGCCTTCTGCATTGCCACGCGCACCTTCTCGGATGTGATCCTCAATCGGGATCAGGAGTGGGGTGAGTTGGTGCTGTACGCCTCCATTTACCTCTTGTTGCTGCGCACGCGTGTGCTGCTTGGTCCTGTGCAGGAAGCTCCTTAACCTGCCCAAAATCCATTCAGGACGGCTGCATGCGTCGACCTAGCGGCATTGATGCGCCCTCCACGACCCGCTGGCCACGCAATGTGTTGGCGATGGCGGGCCTGTTCGCCCTGATCTGCTTTGCGCTTCAGGCCTGGCGGCTGTTCAGCCTCAGCGCAACCTATGACCAAGCGCTGTTTTTGCAAGAGCTCTGGGCGACCGCGCAGGGACGGCCTTTTGAAAGCAGCCTCTCATCGGTGTTGTCTGGTGCTGTGGTGGTCGGCGATGGCATCCCGTCCATCGATTACCTGCACCTGGGGCAGCACGCCAACGTCTTAACCGTGCTCATGGCCCCCCTGCTGGCTGTGTTCGGGATGTGGACGCTGCCGTTGCTTCAGGTGGGGCTGCTCGTGGCTGCTGGTCTGGTGCTGTGGCGATTGGCTGATTCCCGACTCCCGCGGCCGTTGGCGGAGCGCATCACCCTGGCCTATTTCCTCAGTGGCGCGGTGATTGGCCCCGCCCTCGAGAACTTTCACGATCTGATCTGGTTGCCCCTGTTGGCGTTTCTGGTGGTGGGAGGCCTCCTCGATGGCTGCCGATGGCGGGTGTGGCTGTTTGGCGTCTTGTTGCTGTTGGTGCGAGAAGACAGTGGGTTGTTGTTGTTTTCCCTCGGGCTCTGGGCCTTGGTCCGCCGTCCCGACCAACGCATCACCGGCGCCCTGCTGATGCTCGTGTCCTTCGGGTGGGTGGTGCTCGTCACCGGCTGGATTCAACCGATGGTGGACTCCTCCTTGTCGGATCGCTTCCTGAAGGAGAAGTTCGGCCATCTGGTGGATGACCCGTCGGGGGGAACGGTTGCTGTGCTTTGGGCCATGCTGCGCCAGCCCATGGCGTTGCTCGAGGCGTTGGTGTCACCGCCGGGGGTCACCCTCGGCTTCGTGCTGGCGTTGAGCATGCCGCTGGTGTTGGTGCCCCTGATCTCCGTGGATGCCGCTCTGCTCATGCTGGCGCCGTTGTTGATTGCCTTGCTCTCCCAGGGACGATCGGCGTTGTCGGTCACGCTGCGCTACGTGCTGGCTCTGGTTCCCGGCCTTTATCTCGGTGCTGTGCTCTGGTGGCAACGTCACCCGGAGGGCTGGTCGAAGCCCTGGCTGCGCCGCTGTTGGACCGCGGCCCTGACTCTTGGCCTGGTGCTGACGCTGGTGGGGAACCCCCACCGCACCCTCTCGGCGGTCATCCCCGACAGTTTTTCCCCCTGGGCTTACGTCTCTCCTCAGCAAATGCTGGAGCGCCGCCAGGCGGCTTCACGGGCTGTGGCGCTGATTCCAGCGGATGCCAGCGTTGCTGCCGATACGCCTCTGCTGCAGTTGTTGGCCAAGCGGGAGGCTGCGATTCGTTTTCCGCGGCATGTTCAGTACCGCGATCGCGAGGGACGCGTTCAACCGGTGGACTGGGTGGTGGCCCTGCCCGGTTACTACGCGCCGTTGGCTCCGGTGTTCAAAGGGTCCCGCAACAAGCAGCAGCGCATTCAGCGGGAACTGCGCAAGCTCAAGGCGTCGGGCGACTACCGCTTGGTGCATTGCCAAGGCGGGGCTGTTGTTTTGCAGCGACAGGTGCCCGACACAGCTCCAGACCCGATGGCCAGTTCCGACAGCTCCAGTTCTTGTCTTTGGCTTGAGTAAGCAACCTCTCCTGCACCTTCCGGCTTGACCCCCAGCCCGGGTCTCCGGGGTTGAGCAGCAGCACGTTCCAGGCTGCAGCCTCGTGGGGTGGGGGTGGGCTCTGCTTGTTCTTGGGGAAGCCGATGCTGATGCGCTGGCTGAACTGCGGCACCAGATAGCTGGTGGTGAGCACGGCGTCGTGCGGTTGGATCAGTGCCTGAGCCTCATGAACGGCTTGCAGCTGGGGTATTCGAGCCAGGTAGGGCCCGGAGAAGAACCAAGGTTTGGCCAGCGCCAGCCAGCAGGCCATAGCCCAGCACAGCATCCAGGGAACGCCCCGCTGGGGTTTGGGCCGCCGCCGCAGGCCATCGATGCAGGCCACCACGGCCACCACCGCCAGGGGCAGGCTGTAGTGATGCACCAGGGTGCGATAGCTGGCGGAGGCTGAGAGCAGATTCACCAGCACCAATGGCAGCCCGATCAGCAATGTGCTGAAGGAGGACCGTCGCCACAGGACGATGCAGGGCAGGCAAAGCAGCAGCAGATATTCAGCACCGCCGCTCCAATCCAGGCCACTGAGAACCGTGAGCGGATCGCCGCTCAAATGGCTGAACATCCGCGATGCGGCCTTCGGCCCATCGCCATCCCGAAGCAGTGGATAGAGCCAACGGCTGAGCATCAGCAGCCAGCCGGCGCTGAGCCCCGCCGCCGTCAGGCTCCACCGCCAACGCCGGCGCCATGCAAGATCGACGGCCATGCCTGCTGTGATCAGCACCAGGCCATCGCGGCAGCCCAGCATCAGCAGCAGCAAGCCAAACCAGAGCCGGGGGCGATGGCTGCGCTCGGCCCAGAGCGCCAGAGCGAAGGCGGGCATCACCCAGGTTTCGGGGTGGAAATCGAAGAGGGCGGCGTTGAACACCACCGGCTGCAGCCACCACAACGCGCAGACCAGCCAGCGGCGTCGGCGCGTCAGCCCCGCCTGCTCCGCCAGCCACCAGATCGGCAGCGCGGTGCAGCTCAGAGCCAGGGCCTGGCTGGCCAGGAGCCAATGCACGCTTGGAAGGATCCGGTAGGCCCCGCCTGCCAGGTAGAGCATCCAGGCCCCGTGGTCGGCCAGCACATGCACCTGCTCCATCGAGGAGATTGGTGCGGCACCGGAGCCGATCAGCCAGGCCCACTGATCGAACAGTCCCAGGTCATAGGCATTGCTTTGCAGAAGGCCATGGCGTAGTGCCGCGACGCCCCAGAGCAGCAGCCCCAGCCCCGCGGATAGCCCCAGCAGCAGCGGGGGACAGCCCCGCGGGTGCGATGGCTGGACGTCAGCGCTGGGGCTGGAGGTCATCGATCGGAATCAGGTAGGTCTGGCTGCGCGGGTCCACCCAGGCACGGGGGCTCGTCTCCACCATCTCTTGCAGAATCCGTTGCCGCTGTTCCGGCATCGGCCGGTAGGTCTTGTCCCACACGAAGCTGCCGGCCAGATGGCTGGCTCCATCACGTTTCCATCGCTCGAACCGCTCTGGTGTGAGTTGCTTGCTGGAGATCAGCCAGCCCTGTCGGCGGGCCAGGTTGAGCAGGGTTGGATCGGTGCTGGTGACGCTCACGATGCGTGCATCGGGCGGCAGATCCCTGCGGATGGTGAGCGCCAACGGCATCCACGCCTGACGCTGGCGATGCTCCACGGCCCAGTAATCCAGCGAGAGCACCGTGAGGCTCACCACCAGGGCAAGGCTGAGCAACAGCTGAGGCTGCCAGCGCGGACGCTTTTGGTGCCAGGTTTGCCAGCCCAAGCCGATCAGTGGAGAGCTGAACAGCAGCAGCGGCAGTTGGTAGTACTCATGGATCGTGCTCGAGCGCATGGTGGCGGCCGTGCAAAGCAGCACCCCCACCAGACCGCTCATGGCGATCTGCCCGCCGCCGCTGCGCCAGCTCGCTCCGAGGCCGATCAGCAGGAACGGCACCCCCACCACAGCCAGAAGCCGCAGGCTCACCCGCAGCAACAGGTTGATCCAGCCGTTGAGGTCCCACAGAAGACTCAGGCTGCTGCGATCGGCTCCCGATCCCCAGAAGCCGAAGCTCAGACCACTGGCCTGTCCAAGTTGATGGGCTTGCCAATACCAAGTGGCGATGGCCATGAGGCTCGTGCCGATGTAGAGCCAGAAGCTTGGACGCCCCAGTAGGCGAAGCAGGCGACCGGCCAGGGTCTGCAATGGTGCGGCCTGACCTTGAGGGTTGGAGCTGAGCTGCACCATCAGCAGGGGCAGCCCCAGCCAGAGCAGCGGAATCACCTTGATCAGGCCAGCTGTGGTGAAGCACAACCAACTCAGGGCCAGGGCCCAGGGCAACCGTCGCTCACGCCAGAGGCTCAGGCTGTCCAGGGCCCCTGCGGCACAGAGCAGCAACAGGGCTTCGGCCTGGAAGGCACGCCCGAAATACACCCCCAAGGGTGCGATGGCAAAGGCCAGGCCTGCCCACCAACCGGCTTCGGGGTGGAACCAACGCCGGCCCAGGCGCATCACCAGCCAGATGGTCACTGCGCTGCAGAGCACTGAACAACCGCGGCCCAGCCATTCCTGCACGCCCATCAGGCCATACAGACGGCTCACCAGAAACGGGTAGAGGGGAAATTCCGACTCCACGAAGCCGGCGCCTGCCCCGCCCCAGTCGATCTGTGGCATCCAGATCGGTGTGCCCGCCAGGCTGAAATGCCTTGCCATGGCAGCGGTGTCGGCCTGCCGCCAGCTGTGAACACCCAGCACCGGCATCCAGATCTGCACCAGCCGTAACAGGCTTCCCAGGCCGATGGGCAGCCAGGTTGGCTTAGGGGCTGTTCCAGACAAAGCGGGATGACGCCGCATAGTTCCAGACGTAGACGACAACAATGCCCGCCAGTTGGGCCCAAAGCGCATGAGCCTGGATCAGGGTGTAAAAACTGGTTGCAAGGCCAACGTTGGCAAGCGCCGGCAGGGAGGCCACCAGGAGGAACTTCAATAATCCTCGGATCAACTGCCGTCCGCTCTGGCGTCGGTCGCGGAAGGTGAGGGCGTTGTTCACCAGATAGTTCGAGCTTGCTGCTGTGATCACGGCCACCGGAAGCGCCTGCTGGAACGCCAGGTTGAACAGGCCCATCAGCAGTGCTGTGGACAGCAGCTGAACCACCACGCCTGAGGCGCCCACAAGCCCGAAGCTGATGGCTCGCCGCGGCAGCAGCCGCAGGGTTGCGGTGTGAATCAAGGACACGACGAAGTCCCAGAGGATGGCGAGATCGAGCTTGGAGCTGCCATGCAGCCGCGGCTGAAAGCTCAGCGCAATTTCTCCCACCTGCAGACGGCCGCGGCTGATGGCCAGGAGTTCGTAGAAAAATTTGAAGCCATTGACGTCCACTTGACGCACCAGCGGCAGGCAGTGGTTGAGGCGCATCACGATGAAGCCACTCATGCAATCGGTCAGGTGCCGGTAGGAGCTTGGGAGGCTCCAACGGGCGAGACGGTTGGCGAGGGTGGAACCATCGGTGCGGCGATTGCTCAGGCCCCGGATTTCGGAGTGGTCGAGGAAGCGGCTCCCCGCCACAAGGTCCAGTTCGTCTCGATCCAGGAGCTGCACGGCCTCCCCCACGGAGGAGGGTTCGTGCTGTCCATCGCTGTCCATCACCACGGCGGTGGGATAAAGGGCTGCGATCAGGCCTTCTTTGATGGCGCTGGCCAGTCCTGAGCGTCCCACCCTTTGAATGATCCGGATCCTGGGGTCCTGGCGGGCCAGGGAGCGAACCAGATCAGGGGTGCCATCCCGGGAATCGTCATCGACGACCAGGATTTCGAGCGGATGATCCGTCTCCAGACGCAGCAGGGACTCGATCACCTGGCGGATCGAACCGCCTTCATTGAAAGTGGGCAGCACGATCGATAGGCCGCCGTGGCTTGTCAGTCCTTCACGTTCCGCGGTGGACGACACAGTGCGCTCCAGTCGGGCTCAGGCTACCGACAGTTGGCCAGCGTCCATCGCCTGATTTGGCCTTCGATGATGCAGCCCTCCTGGGGCTTGTCGCTGAGACGCCGACCTGGGCCCCCTTTGAACCGGGGAATGCGTTGTTCGGCGTACCAGTTGAGGCTGGGACGCTCGTCGTAACCCTTCAGCTTGATCTCGCTTCCAGGGTTGGCTCTCGCCAAGGCTGCAACGGGTTGCACGGGCCAGGTTTCGTTGAGCTCCCACAACCACAGGGGTGAGTGAAACAGCAGCGCGAGTGCCGCCACATTGCCGCAGCTGAGGCTGATCACCCCGATGCGACGTCGCTGTGGTGCGGCAGAGCACAGCCACCATCCGCCGCTACACCAGCCGAGACCCAGCGCGGCCGCCAGGCCGCGATAGGGCGCAAGGCTGCTGCCGATGCTGCTGAAGCTGCCCAGCCAAAGCAGCAACAGCAGTAGCCCGAGCCCGCACCACAACATTGGAAGCCGCAACAGCAGCCAGCGCCAGGGAGGCTTTGGGCCCATGGGTCCATCCAAGGCCGCAGACGCAGCGGGTCGCTCCACCAGCCAGACCAGCAGCGGAGCAGAGAGCAGGGCGATCGGCAGCCAGAGCGGGTGGCTGTACCAGGGGAGCTGGGTGCGCAGGGGAAGAATGGCTCCGGCCAGGGTGAGCAGGCAGGCCAGGGACCAGCGGCCCCAGCGGCTCTGACGCCATCGCCAGGCCCAGATCAGGGCGAAGGGGATCAGCGGCAGCCAGGGCCAGCCCCCCTCCAGCACTTCAATCACGGGGACCCGCCAGCCCAGGTCACTGCCTTCGCCGGCATCCAGCAGAACCCGCCCGGCGCCATCTCCGCCCCAAAGCCAGAGTGCTGCGCCCCCCCGGACGTGGGCATGCCAGAGATGCCAGCCCATGCCTGGTGCCAGGCCCAGAAGCATTCCGCAGCAAGCCCTAAAGCGGTTGTTCCAGGCTTTCCATTCTTGGCCCCAGACCAGCGCCAGTCCGGCGGCCACCGCCGCGGGCACCAGCAGGGGTGCCTTGAGCAGCAGCATGGCGCTTGCCATCAGACCGGCGACTGTTCCCCAAAGTGCGCTGCAGCGGCTGCGGTTGAGCTGTAGCAAAGCCAGCCAAAGCAAAGCCATGGCTGTCAGCTGGGTGCCATCCAGCATGGCCAGACGTCCGTGCCGGGCCACCGGCAACAGCGTCAGCAGGATCACGCTGGTTGCAATGGCGCTGGAGCGATCTCTCGGTCGCAGCGTCCATTGGAGCCATCCCCCCAGGGGCACCACCAGACACGACAACAAGGCCGGTGCCAGGCGGATGCTCCACTCCGAGGGGAGTTGCTCGGGTTGCGTTGTTGCGTTGATCACGAGGGCGATCAGGCTGTGCAGACCTGGCGCCTTGTTGAGGTAGGGCTTGTCCCAAAGGGTGGGCAGCAAAGGGGCTTCCCCGAGTCCGTGGCGAAGTTCGAGGGCCACCCGGGCGACGGTGGCTTCATCGAAATCCCTCAGGGGGAGATCGCCGAGGCCGATGAGGGCCAGCACGGCAGCGGCCAATCCGAGCCCCACCCATGCGTTCCAGGGGGCTGCGTCAGGAGCTGAGCCGGAACGCATGGGGGGCCCCTCATCACATCAAAAACTGAGTATGGTCCGTGTGTTCAGGATGCAGCGACGTGGATGAGTGATTGCTTCTTTTGGGAAGTGTGCACAACTCCGAAGGCGTCGCCGGCATTCACAATCCTTCAGGAGGAGGTGTCCATGATTTCCAGTTGTTTGATTCAGGGTCTGCTGATCGCGGAGAACGCCGGCTGAACGGCGCCTTCTGACTGATCATCCGGTTCCGCGGCAAAAGCGGACCCGGCGAGAGCCCCCGTCCGGTTTTCCGGGCGGGGGCATCGTTTATTCAGAGATTGTTCGCCGGCTCAAAACGGTGTCTACTGATACATGTCGATGTAAGGACCGGCACAAGCTGCATTGGCTGTCGAAGGGCTAGCCCTCAAAATCTGCAAATGGCGTAATTGCGCCTATTTCCTGTGTGAGGAATTCAATGAAGCTTTTCCAGCAAATGCTGGTGGCTCCTGCCGCCCTTGGCCTTCTGGCCACTGGCGCTAATGCCGCCGAGCTGAACATCAACGGTGTTTCTGATTACGCGGCTTCCGCTGATCAGGTCACCAGCGTCACCCAATTCTCTGACGTCTACCCCACCGACTGGGCCTATCAGGCTCTGGCCAACCTGGTGGAGCAGTACGGCTGTGTTGCCGGCTACCCCAACGGCACCTTCCGTGGCAACCGGGCCATGACCCGCTACGAAGCGGCTGCCCTGCTGAACGCTTGCCTCGACCGGATCACCGAAGTGACCGACGAGCTGCGTCGCCTGCTCAAGGAATTCGAAACCGAGCTGGCCATCCTCAAGGGTCGCGTTGACGGCCTCGAGGCCCGCGTCGGTGAACTGGAAGCCACCCAGTTCTCCACCACCACCAAGCTCAGTGCCAAAACCGTTTGGGTTGCTGGTGCGACGAACGCCATTGGTGATAACTACAACACCGGTGGCGAGAAGGGTGCACGCGCTGCCTACAACGCTGAGTACGGCGCCTTCTCCTTCAGCTACGACCTGCGTCTTGGCCTGAAAACCTCCTTCAGCGGCAAGGACCTGCTCTACACCCGTCTGCGCGCCGGCAACATGGGCGACAGCAGCGTGTGGGACGGCAACGGCGTCGGCCTGAACAAACTCGACACCGCTGCCCCCGGCGGCAACATCGTCGAGATTGATCGTCTTTACTACAGCTTCCCCCTCGGCGATAGCTTCACCGTCCAGGTCGGTCCTCTGACCCGGAACACCGAGATGATGGGCTACAAGGCCAGCGCCTACGGCAAGGGCGGCAGCAAGATTCTCGACTTCTTCGGTGGTTCCCTGGGTACCCCCGGCGTCTGGAACAAAGAGACCGGTGGTGGTTTCGGTCTCATCTACAGCAACAAGAAGCAAGTGGAGAAGGGTGATCCCTACTTCACCGTTGCTGCGAACTACGTTGCCGACTCCGGTGAGGCCAATGACAGCAACCCCAACACGGGTGGCTTCATGACCGACAACTCAGAAGCCAACATCACCTCGCAGATTGCCTACGGCAACAAACAGTGGGGCTTGGCCGCCGGTTACCGCTACGGCCAGTGTGGTGCCAAGTTCCGCACCGCTACTGAGTACGCCGCTGGAGGCAGTTTCGGCACCCCTTGCAGCATCGGTGGAGAGCGCACCAACGCCGACAGCCACAGCTGGTCTGCCCATGCCTTCTGGCGTCCTGAGGATTCCAGCTGGATGCCTTCGATCAGCGCTGGTGTCGGTGCGTCGTACCTCAACGGCAACGACAACTGGGATGACAACACCAATAAGCGGGCCATGGCCAGCTGGATGGTGGGTCTGACCTGGAACGATGTCTTCGTGGAAGGCAATGCTCTGGGTTATGCCGTGGGTCAGCCCCAGTTCGTCTACGACGTCGAGGACGGTTTCGTGGCTGATGGCGGTTACGCCATGGAGCTTTGGTACAGCTTCCAGGTCACCGACAACATCCAGATCACCCCTGCTGTGTACTGGCTGAGCCGTCCCTTCGGTGACGACACCCAGAACGTCAACGGCGACTACAAGTCCCTCGGCGTCTTCGGTGGCCTGGTTCAGACCACCTTCAAGTTCTGATCACTTGGCCCGACTTCGTTGGGCCTTCAGAACAACCTTCCTCACACACCCCAAACCTCACACACCAAGCCCTCCCCTGCGGAGGGCTTTTTTTATGGTCGTTCTGTGGGCAAGCTGCAGCCATGAGCATTGCTCCTGACATCACGGCCTTGATCGGTGGCACGCCCCTGGTGCGGTTGAACCGTCTGCCTCAGGCCTGGGGCTGCCAGGCCGAGATCTTGGCCAAGTTGGAGAGCTTCAATCCATCCGCCTCGGTGAAAGACCGCATCGCCAGCGCCATGGTGCTGGAGGCGGAGCAGGCCGGCACGATTGTTCCGGGGAAAACCGTGCTGGTGGAACCCACCAGTGGCAACACGGGGATTGCCTTGGCCATGGTGGCGGCGGCCCGGGGCTACCGGCTGATTCTCACCATGCCGGACACGATGAGCACCGAGCGTCGCGCGATGCTGCGGGCCTATGGCGCCGAGTTGCAGCTCACCGATGGTGCCCAGGGCATGAATGGCGCCATAGCGCTGGCCAAGGAGTTGGTGGCGGAGATCCCCAACGCCTATCTGCTTCAGCAATTCGATAACCCCGCCAATCCAGCCGTGCATGAACGCACCACGGCCGAGGAGATCTGGCGCGATACCGAGGGCCAGATCGATGCCTTTGTGGCGGGGGTGGGCACCGGCGGCACCATCACTGGCTGTGCCCGTCTGTTGAAACAGCGCCAGCCGCAGCTTCAGGTGATTGCCGTTGAGCCCGAGGCCAGTGCTGTGCTGTCAGGCAAGCCCCCTGGGGCCCATCGCATCCAGGGGATCGGGGCCGGTTTTGTTCCTGCGGTGCTGGAATTGGATCGGATTGACTCGATCCTCACGGTGAGCGATGAGGAGGCGATGCAGGTGGGTCGGCGCCTGGCCCGCGAGGAAGGTCTGCTCTGCGGCATCAGCAGTGGCGCGGCCATGGCGGCGGCCCTGCGGGTGGGCCAGGACCCCGCCATGGCGGGCAAACGGCTGGTGGTGATGCTGGCTAGTTATGGCGAGCGCTACCTCTCAACCCCGATGTTCAGTGCCGCTTCGCAGCTTCCCGCCCGGAGGGATGGTCAGCTGTGAGCGATCCCTATGCCGTGCTCGGTGTCAGCAGCACCGCCAGCAACGCTGAGATCAAAGCGGCCTACCGCCAGCTGGTGAAGCAGCATCATCCCGACGCAGGCGGCGACGACCAGCAGATGCTGGCCCTCAATGCCGCCTGGGAAGTACTCGGGGATGCCGAGCGTCGTAAGGCCTTTGATCGCACGCGGCCCCAGCCGGGCCGGACAGCATCACCGGCGGATCTGCGCCAGGCCAGCCGTGCTCACGACCGTGCTGTGGCGGCAGACGATGCCCTGGTGGAGTGGCTGCGGCGGGTCTATGCCCCGATCGACCGCATGCTCGGTGAGGTGATCAATCCCTTCCCCAAGCAACTCAAGGCACTGTCGGCGGATCCCTACGACGACGAGTTGATGGAAGCGTTCTGCAGCTACCTCGAGGCGAGTGGACGACGAATGGAGAAGGTCAAGCAACTGTTCCAGTCGTTGCCCACGCCGGCCTCCGCCCGTGGCTTCGGCCTGAGCTTGTATCACTGCCTTTCGGAAGTGGAGGACGCTCTGGTGGAGTTGGAGCGCTACACCATGGGTTACGTGGACGGCTATCTCCACGATGGTCGCGAGATGCTGCGGCAGGCCAAGCAGCGACGCAAGCGGCTCCAGGATGAACGGCGTCGGTTGGAGATCGTGTGAAACAGCGCTGGCGTTTCTGGGCTTGGGTTGCCCTGATCTGGGTGCTCTCCACCCTGGTGGATCGGCTCTGGTGGACCTTCCAGACCGGTGTTCCCGCCTGGGATCAGGCTGACTACCTCAACAGCGCTCTCGATCACGGCCGCGCTTTGGGGTTGCTGCCTGGTGGCGGTTGGCAGGGTTGGCAGGCGTTGCTGGATCTGTCTCCAAAGATTCCACCCCTGGCCTCGCTGGTGAACGGCAGCGTGATGGCGATCAGTGGCGATGCCCCGGAGCAGGCGGCCTGGAGCCTCAGCCTGTGGCACGGGTTGCTCCTGGTGGTGATGGCGGCCTGGGGACGGCGGCTGCAGGGGGATGGCCTGGCCTTGATCGCCTGCCTCTTGGCGGCACTGACGCCAGCGTTTCTGGATCTGCGCACGGACTACGTGCTGGAGATGGCCTTGGTGGCGAGTTGCAGCTTGGCGATCTGGCGCCTGGGGGTTTGGTGCGATCCCCAGAGCGGCGGCCGCTGGGGGCAGGTCTGGGCATGCACTCTGGCGGCGCTGGCGGCGGTGCTGGTGAAGCAGAGCGCCCTGCTGGTACTTGTTCCGGCCGGTGTCTGGGCCGCAGCGATAGCGCTGCGGCGGGGTGGTGCCTGGTTGCGGCAGGCCCTGCTCTTGCCCCTGCTCACGGCTGCATTGATCGGTCCCTGGTTGCGGCACAACTGGATCACCAGCCTCGGTGGCACCAACCGTGCGGTGTTTGAGTCGGCGGCCCGGGAAGGTGATCCCGGCGTGCTCAGCCTGGACAGTTGGCTTTGGTATCCGCGCCTGTTGCCGGAACAGCTGGGCAGTGTGTTGTTGCTGGTGGGGTTGTCGGGGCTTGTGCTCTGGT
>JADHMX010000003.1 GCA_016779825.1 Synechococcus sp. BS301-5m-G53
GCCAGCGCATGGATCACGTCGAGGCGGATCGGGTCGGCCAGTGCTTTGAGCATCTGCCTCGACTGTTCGACATTGAGGGTGTTCTGGATCACAAGATCAGTCTCCCCCGCTCTGCTTGGATCAACATAATTTGATTGATTAAAGGGTCTCGGATGCGGATTGGTATCAACGGTTTTGGACGGATTGGTCGCCTGGTGTTCCGGGCCCTGTGGGGACGGCCCGGCATCGAACTGGTGCACGTCAATGATCCCGCTGGCGATGCATCAACGGCAGCCCACCTGCTGGAGTTCGATTCTGTGCATGGTCGCTGGGATCGAGGAATCACCAGCAGCGCTGATGGATTCAGCGTGGAGGGATCCGCCCTCACCTGGTCCTGCGAAAAAGACCCCACCGCTGTGCCCTGGAGCGATCGGGGGGTGGAAATGGTGCTCGAGGCCAGCGGCAAGATCAAAACGCCGGAGACCCTCAACCCCTATTTCGAGCAGGTGGGTTTGAAGCGTGTGGTGGTGGCCTGTCCTGTAAAGGGTGTGGTCGCTGGTGAGGACGCGCTCAACATCGTCTATGGCATCAATCACCACCTCTATGAACCAGCGCGGCACAAATTGGTGACGGCTGCCTCCTGCACCACCAACTGCCTGGCGCCGGTGGTGAAGGTGGTGCACGAGACCTTCGGCATCGAGCACGGTCTGATCACCACCATTCACGACATCACCAACACCCAGGTGCCGATCGATTCCTTCAAAAGCGATCTGCGTCGGGCGCGCTCCGGCCTCACCTCGCTGATCCCCACCACCACCGGCTCGGCCAAGGCGATCGCAATGATTTTTCCCGAGCTGAAGGGCAAACTCAACGGCCATGCCGTCCGGGTTCCCCTCCTGAATGGATCGCTCACCGATGCGGTGTTCGAGCTCAAGCGGAGCGTTACGGCAGAGCAGGTGAATGCTGCATTCAAAGCTGCTGCTGCTGGGGAGCTGCAGGGAATCCTGGGCTACGAGGAACGCCCGTTGGTGTCTTGCGACTACACCAACGACAACCGCAGCTCGATCGTCGATGCTCTCTCGACGATGGTGGTGGATGGCACCCAGCTGAAGGTGTTGGCCTGGTACGACAACGAATGGGGCTACAGCTGCCGCATGGCTGATCTTGTCTGCCATCTGGTGGGGCTCGAGGCATGAAGCTCTCGCCCCTGCAGCAGTACGGCATCGTCACCGCCAACTACTGGGCCTTCACGCTCACCGATGGTGCTCTGCGGATGCTGGTGGTGTTCCATTTTCACGAGCTCGGCTACACCACCCTCGAGGTCGCGCTCCTGTTTCTCTTTTACGAGTTTTTCGGGGTGGTCACCAACCTCTACGGCGGTTGGATCGGCGCACGCTATGGGCTTCGGCTCACCCTTTGGGTGGGCACACTGCTGCAGATCTTGGCATTGCTGCTGCTGATCCCCGTCGCAGCTGGGTGGCCGAAGCTGCTGAGCGTGGTTTATGTGATGGCCGCTCAGGCCATCAGTGGCATCGCCAAGGATCTCAACAAGATGAGTGCCAAGAGCGCCATCAAGACCGTGGTGGCAGAAACGCCGGAGGATCAGCAGCAGGGGCAACAGCAGCTGTTCAAGTGGGTAGCGATCCTCACGGGATCGAAGAACGCTCTGAAGGGAGTGGGTTTCTTTCTCGGTGGGGTGCTGCTCACCGCCTTTGGCTTCAATGCTGCCGTGGGCTGGATGGCGGCAGGCCTCGCCCTTGCCTTTCTGCTGACGCTGGTGCTGCCCGGGGAGATAGGAAAGATGAAGTCCAAGCCGGCCTTCTCCTCCCTGTTCTCGAAATCCCAGGGCATCAATGTGCTGTCTCTGGCCCGCTTTTTTCTGTTTGGTGCCCGGGATGTCTGGTTCGTGGTGGCCTTGCCGGTGTTCCTGGAGGCCTCCCTGGGTTGGAGTTTCTGGGAGATCGGTGGCTTTCTCGGTCTCTGGGTGATCGGCTACGGCATCGTTCAAGGATCAGCGCCTGGCCTGAGACGTCTCTGGGGGCAGACCACATCGCCGGGAGTGTCTGCTGTGCAGTTCTGGAGTGCTTTGTTGACGGCGATACCGGCTCTGATTGCTGTGGCGTTGTGGCGCCAGGTGGATGTGGCGGTGGCCATCACCGCCGGCCTTGCCGTCTTCGGCGTGGTGTTTGCGATGAATTCGTCGATCCACTCCTACATGGTGTTGGCATACACCGATGCCGAGAGCGTCAGCCTCAACGTGGGCTTCTATTACATGGCCAATGCTGCCGGACGCCTGCTGGGCACGTTGCTCTCGGGGGCGGTGTTCATGCTTGGCAAAACCGAAGCTGCGGGCATGCAGGCCTGTCTCTGGGCGTCATCCCTGCTGGTGTTGTTGTCGTGGTTCAGCAGCCTCAGACTGCCGGCGGTGCGAAACGCCCCGGGATGAGTGCTTGTGTGAAGGACGTTGGCGGCAAACTCTGAATTTCTGCTGAATATCGCTGTATTGGTAGGGATTCAGACACCTACGAGCAAGGATTTTCTGCTGAATGGGTGAATTCGCTTTTGATCTGATGCGCGACGAGCCTGGCAGCACTGATTGTCGATTGGTGATTGATGCCAAGCGATCCTTGGAGGATGTGCTGCGTTTGATCGCTGATCTACCCCACACCGACCACATGCGGAGGCAGCTGCTGTCGGTGTACAACCAGTTGGAGGGGATGCATGACCTGAAACGCAGTGGCGGAGCCAATGTGTCGTTTCGTTCGGCCGATTGGAGTTCCTCGGCGAAGTCATGACGTCTCAGCAGTAGCTCATCAGATTTTGTGCGGCTGATTGGAATCAGTGGTCTGGTTGGTTGCCTCTCTGTGTGTACTGGCGATTGGCAGTTGTCATTGGCTGGCCAGTTGGCTTGCCTCATGCCCAGAGCAGCAGCAGCGCTGGGCATCCGTTGGAGGGGGCGCCGGCTTGGCTTATGTGTTCATCCATTTGCTGCCGGAGTTGGCTTCGGGGGGATCTGAACTCTCAGAAATCCGAGGCCTCGTCGATTACGTGCCTGCACCTCTGGTGGAAGCCTTGCTGTTCCTGGTTGCCCTGGGCGGTGTGCTGGTGGTCTTCAGTTTGAACGTGCTGATGAAGCAAAAGGAGGGTGCACCGCCTTATGCGGTTTGGTTGCAGCTCTTCAACTTTGCGGCCATCAATTACCTGTATGCCTATTCCCTGCCGTCACTGATCACAACCGGAGTGGGTTACGGCGTTTTGTTCACTGTTGCGATCAGTGCCCATGTGTTGTTGATGGACCGCTATGCAGCGGAGCATCATCCGCAGCGATTCCGCCGCCGCAACCGCTGGATTGGAAGTGCTGCCCTTGTCTTGGGGCTTCTGCATGCCTTTGTGCTTCATCCAGTGGATGCGCTCACGCTGGCCACGGCGACGGCGTTTCTCGGTGGGGGCCTCTTAATGGCGGTGTTCCGTGACGAATTGCCTGATCTGCAGCGGACTCGATTGCCCTGGCTTCTGGCTGGTTGTGGCGGCATGGGAGCTCTGCTGCTGCTTCAACTCCTGCTCCATGGCCATTAACGAACTGCAGCCGATAGGGTCAGGTGTCGCCTTCTCGCTGTCCTGAGAGATGTTTGAAAACGACCGCCGTCCGGCTTGGCTGAACTGGGTCTTCCTTGGGATGTTCCTCTGGTCGTCCTGGCAGCTCTTTGGTTTTTGGTCCCAGCGGCTCAGTGGTTGAGGGGCTCTTAGACCAGGGCGCCGGTCAAGCGCAGCGTTCCCCAGAGGTCGAAGACGCAGAAAATCAGTCCGATCACAATGATGTCCCAGGCCTTGTGGCGCAGGGCCCATGGGGCGAGAAATAATTCTGCGATCCCATGGAGTGCGGTGCCGATCGCGATGTGTTCGAGCACCAGCAGGCCATGGGCCAGCAGGAACAGTGCACTGGCGATGCATCGCATCAAAACTTGCCAGGAACCGAGCAAAACCCACAGAACTGGATGGTCCGACACCTTAAACGTGCTGACGTCCTGGCTCAAGCCAGCTGCCTAAATCAACCACTACTGTGCTGTGATTCCTGGAGAGTTGAGTTTAAACTTTTAATCCCTTAGTTGTAGGCCTGTCTCGGCGAGTTTTTTGATGCAGCTTCAGCTCTGCATTGGGGAGCAGCTCAGAAAACGTAAGGAATTGCTCTACAACCTCGGAGCAATTTCGTCCTATGGGTCAATGTTGACGTTCTTTTGGCATGGCGTCGAAATGCTGCTTGCCAAAGAGTATCCCGAGTCTACTTTGTTTGTGTATGCCGCTTTGACGTTTTTTACCATTGTGGTGATGGCTCCCTACAAATGGGATGAAAAATGGATGCGTATAAAAACATCGGTTGGCATGTTGGTGTTCGGTGATTCGCCGGCGATTTATTTGTTCTGCTGTATTGCGTATCGATGAGATAATTGGATTTTGATGTGGCCGAGTTTGTTCCGATCTTGATTCGGTTTGGTTGAATTCTGATTGCGTTGTCTCAGGGGAACTCGGGGGAGCTCTCATCATTTTCCCAAGTTGGCTCTGCGGATGCGTGTTGAACTAAAGCCTGAATGCGGCAGGCTTGTATGACTAGCGCAATTCGAGGCTTTGGTCCTTCTTCGTTGAGTCGAGGACCGCGTCTGTTGTTGATGGGAGCTGTTTGCGGTTTGATCGTTCCCTGCCTTGCTGGGCTGGCCTTGAGTCAGGAGCTTCACCGCTGGCCTGTGGGTGAGGCAAGCTTTAGGATTTGGTGAAGGAGAGCATCCTCAGGAGTTGGTGGTGAAGTGATTGCATTGAATTAAAAGGGCTGCCTTATTGATGCAGCCCAGTGCGTCGATTTGAGATGGTTGAATGAATCGAAGCAATATTAAATATCTGTTTTCGGCGATGCTTTCACTCCTTCTTTGTTGTTTTAGATTGAGTGTTTAGTCTTTGTAGGGATAGTGGTTGGGGACAAAGAATTGCTCGTTAAAGGGAGGTCGTTTGTAGCTTCCTTGCTTTGGGCGCTTCGGCATCTTGGTTGGAGGTGGTGTCATGTCTTCATAGGGCACCTTGCTGAGAATGTGGCGCAGGCAATTCAAGCGGGCGCGGCGCTTGTCATTGGCTTCCACCGTGAACCAGGGAGCTTCAGGAATTTGTGTTTTTGAGAACATGATGTCCTTCGCTTTGGAGTACTCCACCCAGCGATTGCGTGATTCGATGTCCATTGGGCTCATCTTCCAGCGCCGTTCTTCGTTATCAATGCGTTCCTGGAAACGCTTCTCCTGTTCCTCGTCGTTAATGGAAAACCAGTATTTCAGCAGCAGAATTCCGTCCTGCACCAGCATTTGCTCAAACTGCGGGCAGGACACATAGAACTGCTCCACCTGTTTGGGAGTGGCGAAGCCCATCACCTTTTCCACCCCAGCCCGGTTGTACCAGCTCCGGTCAAAGATCACGATTTCTCCAGCACTGGGGAAATGCTCCACATAGCGCTGGAAATACCACTGGCTTTTCTGATGCTCCGACGGAGTTCCCAGGGCGACAACCCGACACCCCCTTGGGTTCAAGGGCTCCGTCAGCCGTTTGATTGATCCTCCCTTGCCGGCGGCGTCTCGGCCTTCAAACAGAATGATCATGCGAAAGCCCGTGGCTTTCACCCAGTACTGCATCTTGACCAGTTCCGTCTGGAGTTTGGCCAGCTCCTTTTCGTAGGTCTTTTTGTTCAGCCGCTTGTGCTTGTTGGAAAAACCCTCTTGCAGCTCCACCATGATTTCCTGCGGATGGTCAATATCTCCATCGCTGTAGTGATCGATGGCCTCAAGAACGGCTGTCACGTTGTGATCGCTTGCCTGGCTCATGCTGCAGGTGAATCTGTTGTTCTGTTCTGGCAGTGATCCGTTCTGCAGGCATGCGTCAGTTCAGTTTTTTACGGAATTTCGGGACTTTTCGTCCCATTGACAGGGAGCCTGATGATCACAGCAAAGCGTCCTGGATTGCCATTTCCCTGCTGAAAATCGATCCGCCCTGCGTGGGTGCGCACCACATGATTCACGATGGCCAGCCCCAGGCCGCAATGGCCTTGACGTCCTCGTGCCGAATCCAGGCGTTGAAAGGGTTGCAGGGCACGTTCCCATGCGCTTGCGGGCATCCCTTGGCCCTGGTCCCAGATTTCAATCGCGATGTCTGATTGCGTCTTTTGCAGCCGAATGACAACCGGTGACGTGCCATGGCTGAAGGCATTGTCGACCAAGTTGCTTACGGCGCGCCCCAGGGCCACCGGACGAATCCGCGCGCTGATGGAACTGAGGTGCAGGTGCAGCTGCTCCCTCGGCTGGCCCGCCACGGTTTCAGCCAGCCACTGATCGAGTGGACATTCAACGCATTCCTCCCGTTCCCCCCCTCCCGCGTACAGCAGAAACTGACCTGTAATCCGCTCCAGGGCCTCCAGATCGCTTTGGCAGCGCGTTCGTTCCTCGGCATTGAGCTCCGGCATGGACAAACGAAACTGCAGCCGCGTGAGGGGTGCCCGCAGATCGTGGGCGATGCCAGCCAGCATCGTGGCTCGTTCCCTTTCACCTTCAGCGAGTCGCCGCACCATGGCGTTGAAGCGTCGGGAGATCCTTCGGACCTCAGCAGATCCTTGTTCGGGCACAGGATCGCGGTTGATGTCTTCTCCCACACGGGAGACCGCGTCTTCGAGCTTTCGAAGAGGACGAGCGACATCGAGCAGTAGATAGAGAACCCCGGTCATCACCGTTGCCCCCACCAGGGCCAGCAGCAGCAGTGTTGGTGGCGGCGGCCATGCGCGCGCCATGGGCAGGGGGGTGCGCAGCCAGACCGGTTCCAGCGGAGAGAACAATTCAATCCACACCTCCGGCGTGCCAGCCCTACTGGGGGCAGGCCGGAGCGCAGGGCAGTGCGACAGGCGAGAGCAGAGCACCTGTTGAAGCTCCTGGCGGCGCTGGGCCAAAGCCTGCGTCTCTCGACGTGGCTCCTCTGGTTGTTCACCCACTTGAAGTTCCAGGCCAGTGAGCTCGCTGATCAGTTCGGGGGGGTAGCGCTCCAGGGTCAATTCGGTGAGGCGGATGTTCAACGCCAGATCACGTCCCAGCTGCAGCGTCTGGAATCGTTCCAGTTGCCGGCCAAACAGCACCTGCAGCACCAGCAGCGCCAGCATCCAGCTGGCCAGAAGGGCTGTTCCCCAGGCGCCGAAGCGAGCAAGTCCGCGTGTCAGTCCCCGTTGGCGAGGCATCTCAGCGGGATCTCGGCGTGCCGTCCGGCACAAAGACGTAGCCGTACCCCCAAACCGTCTGCACGTAGCGGGGGCGGGTTGGATCCGGTTCCACCAGCTTGCGCACCCGCGACACCTGAACATCCATGCTGCGACTGTCGGTGTCGCTGCCGGGACCTCGGGCGAGTTCGATCAGACGTTCTCGCGATAGGGGGCGATGGGGATGGCGCACAAAGGCGGCCAGAAGGCTGAACTCTCCGCTGGTGATCACAACCGGCTCGTTGTTTTGCAGCAAGGTTCGTGCGGAGAGATCCAGTTGGTTGTCGCCAAAGCGGATGCATTCCCCACCTTCCACCGGTGTTCCCGCCGGCATGGCGTTGCGCCGCCTGAGCACGGCTTCAATTCGGGCTGTCAGTTCTCTGGGTAAGAACGGTTTGGCCAGATAGTCATCGGCTCCTTGTTCGAGGCCGATGATCCGATCAACACCATCGGCGCGAGCGGTGAGCATCACCACGGGCAGATCGTCTCCGGCATCCCGCAGCCTGCGCAGAGCCGTCAGCCCATCATCACCAGGCAGCATCAGGTCAAGGACCACCAGATCCGGACGTTGGCACTCCAGACGTGCTTCGAATTGCTTGACATCGCAGAGACTGCGGACGTCGTAGCCCTGGTCGATCAGGTAGGTGCCGACCATTTTTCTCAGTTCCGGGTCGTCATCCACCACCCAGATCATGGTGTCTTTGGCCATGGCCATCAGCGGATGGGCTGATGGTATGCAGGGGCTTGTCCTCTGTCCCTCGCCAGTAGGACCCAGTCACAGCTGAGCAGTCGTCGGTCATTCATCAGTCATCGTCAGAGTTGCCCAAGCTCCATAGGCTGGTGGCATGACTGCGCCAAACGCCATCCGTGTGCTCGGGCCGTTGGCATTGGCACTGTGTCCCTTGGCGCTGTGTCCCTTGGCGCTGCAGGCCGCTCCGGGCAGCAAGCCCATGCGTGTCTACAGCGCCAGGATGGAAACACTGTTCATCCGCCTCGATCTCAACCGTGACGGTCGATTGGATGCGTCTGAAGTGCAGGGTCAACGTTCCCTGAGCCGTGTGCTCAAACGCCAGAACAATCGCTCCTATCTCTTGCTGGAGGATTTACGTCTTCAGGATGCATCACCCAGTGGCCCGCGTCTCAAGCACCATTTCCGCCAGGCAGATCTCGACCGGAACCGTCGCTTGGATCGACAGGAGGCCAAGCGCATCCCCTGGATCAGTCGCAACTTCAATGCTTTGGATGGTGATCGGGATGGAACCGTGACGCTTGAGGAGTTGTGGAATCATCAGCGCTCCTTGGCGCCGCCTCAGCGCCGGCCTTGAGTGGGGGGTGACGTCACCAATCGAATGATGCGAATCAACCTCCAGATCGCACCAAGTAGGAGGACTCCCGCCAAAAGCGCGATTGCGGCAATCAGAACGATGGCAGCAAGTCCGAGCATGGCTTCCAGCAGCTGCTGAACACCGCGAATGAGATCAGCAATCGCTTCGCTGAGCAGCAGCATGATGTCGACCTGCTGGGGCAACTGATGCAGCAGCACAGCAAGCCCTGCGGCAGCAGCCAACATCAGCACGACGACCGTCAACTGACGCAGAACGGCTCCGTAGGGGAACCGCCGCCGCGGGCGAAAAACCCGTCGCTGATCAAGTTTGCTGCTCCGGCGTGCCTTCCTCATGGCATGGTGCAGGTCAGAGTCGCATCAATTTGGAGATTCTGAAGCGTGTTGTGCGCACGTCAACGGTCTGACTGGGTTTCAGGCTTCTCAACGGTTGCTGATGCTGGTGAGGTTCCCTTGGTCTCTTGAGGCAAAGGAACCAGCCATGCCGTAGCGATGGTGCAAGCCAGGGCTACCCCCGCGAGGAGGGGTGGACCAAGGCGTTTCTGCAGAGGAACGCGATCGACGATCTCCTGACGCTGGAGGGGGCGGTCTTCGGGGAAGGTCCAAGCCAGCTTGACCCTGCTGTCGAGCCGTAACCGATCAAGGCAGCGCACCAGGTCGGCCAGTTCAGCGTCATCGAGCTTGAGCTGCAAGGGCTCAACGCCCTCACGGCTGCTGCGCAGTTCCAGCCGATGGTTGGGCTGATCCGGCCCGATGCTCACAAAACCGCTCTCCTGGCCAAAACGGCGCTGCACGCCAGACAAGCGATGTCTGGCGTAGGGCATCACCGCTGCCATCAGGGCCTCAAGGTGATCTCGGGTGCCTTCCAGTTCTGGTGCCCCCACCAGCTGCAGCCTCCAGGCCGACAGGATGCCGATCGCATCATTGGAGTGGCCTGCGGAGAGATCTGGAAAGCCCTCGACCTCCAGGCGTGCTGCCGTTTGTTCGTAGTGGTAAGTCGTTTTCAGCATGGTCGGCCTAGGGGGTGGGGTCGAGCAGGGTGGCGCGGAGTCGATTGATTCCTCCTGGGCCTGCGCAGAACGCCAGGGTGCTGATCAGCTCACGGTGTAGAGGTCCTGCCGGCTCCATCTTGAGAAGGCGAACAACGGCTTCCCGTCGTTGATTCATCCGCTCCTCAATCAGATCGCGCAGGCGCTCGTGGAACAACTGCCAACGCTGTTGGGTGAGCTGTTCCGGCTCGCGGCTCGAGAGGAGTTGGTGGAGCATTGGGTAGAGCCGATCTGCCATGGCACAAACCAGGCAGATCAGGGATTCGGCATCCACCGGGTCGAGTTGGTCCCGCCGGGTCGTGCGCCGAAGCGGGTTATGACAGCGCCGCTTCCAGAGCTCAACCCGGTTGGGGAATTGCGCCTGAAGACCCATCTGCTGGCTGGTCCAGACCATCGCCTCGCCACCATTGAGGTCCAACGCTTCGATGGTCAGCAGCAAGAGGTCGAGGCGCTCGACGCCCCGCCGGCTGAGACGAGCGCCGTCGGTGGGTGCGCTGAGGGCTGGAGCTTCAGTCATGGCTGCGATGATGCCAGGGGCACTGCCATTGCGTCACCTGGATTTGGATCTTCAGTCGCACATTCGTTCAATTCCAGACTTTCCCAAGCCTGGAATTCTGTTTCGAGACATCAACCCGCTTCTGCGGTCGCCCGAGGCCATGGCCGAGGTGATCCGCCAGCTAGGCCGGTTCTGCGACCAGGTGAAGCCTGACCTGATCGTGGGAATCGAATCCCGTGGCTTCATTTTCGGGGCTCCCTTGGCCAGCGATAGAAAGCTTGGCTTCGTGCCTGTGCGGAAGCCTGGAAAGCTGCCCGGTGAGGTGGTCGGTCTCGACTACGCCCTGGAGTACGGCACCGATCGGCTGGAAATACAAGCCGATGCCTTTGAGAATTCACCGCGGGTGCTGGTGGTCGACGATCTGCTCGCCACGGGTGGAACCGCTGCAGCGACGGGCCAGCTGGTGGAGCAGGCCGGTGGTTGCTTGGTGGGCTTTGCCTTTGTGATCGAGCTGGAGGGGCTGGGAGGCCGTCAGGCGTTACCCGCGGGCCAACCCGTGGAAGCGTTGTTGCGCTACGCCTGATTGTTCTGCCAGTCGAAGACCTCCTCCAACTGCTGCAAACTCAACAACCCGAAGCTCCAAAGCACGATCGGGAGGGGGGCTTGTTCCAGTTCCGCTTGGCGTTGCCCCAGTTCCAGAGCGCTGGGACTCAACCCCAAACGTCGCTGAAGAAAATGCATCAGCGCCTCCGTCGCTGGGGGTTGCCGCTGGCTGGACATCACCATGGTCGCGACCCGCGCTGGGTTCAGTTTGGCAAGGCCTGCCAGAGCTGCATGGGGCCGTCACTCATGGCCCGCAGGCTGAGTCGGCGCACTCCAGAGAACTGTTTCAGAAGCAGCAGTGCCAAACGCCGCAGGGGAAGCAGCAGCGGTTGACGATTGGAAAACACCCGCACCAGAAGATCCGTCGCCACACCCACCTGGAGCACATCGAGCCAGCGGCTCATCCCGTAGTGCCGAGCGATTGTTGCGGCGCTGCCGCCCCGCTCCACGGCGCGCAGCAAATCATCCACATCGCGCCAGCACAAGTTGAGCCCCTGGCCGCCCACGGGATGGCACCGATGCGCTGCCTCACCGATCAGCACACCCCGTCCACGGTGAAAGCTCTGCGCGAGCAGCCATTGCTGGGGGAAGGCCCGGGGTTGATCAAGCAGGCGATCCGGCTCAATCCCTTCGGGAAGAACTCCGGCTAGCTGATCGAGAAACGCACTGCTCTGCAGGGTGCTGCGCTGCTGGCAACGCGGCCAGGGGGCGCTCCACACCACCTGGAAACTGCCCTCACCCAACGGCAGCACGGCGAGGGGGCCTTCCGGACGAAACAACTCGCAGGCCCTGTCGTGGGGGAGTCCCCGCAGCTCGACTTTGGCGGTGAGACACCCCTGGCGATAACGGATGCCCCAGTGACGGATGCCCCAGGCTTCTCGTGTGGGGGAGCGCGGTCCATCAGCCGCCACGATCAGGGCATCAGCGCTTGGATCAGGGCATGGTTCGGCCAGGTGCATGGCGACGTTGCCATTGGCCTCAAGCCGTGCCAGCAGCAGCTTCATCAAGGGCCGGTGATCGAGGATCCAGCCAATGCCGTCATGCTTCCGATTGGCTGATGCCAGATCGTCCTTGCCGAAGAGAACGCGGGCCTTGGTAGCCCCATCCCGCAAATCCAGGGCACGGAAGGGAACCAAGGCATCGTGCAGGTCGTGCCAAAGCCCCAGATTTGTCAACAACCGACGACTGGAGTGGGTGATGGCATAGGCCCGACTTCTGGCCTGTAGCTCCGATGCCGTCAGCGGGTCATACAGGACCACGCGCTGAGCTCGGAGGCCGAGGGCAAGAGCCGTAAGGGCGCCGGTGGGACCAGCGCCCAAGACATGAATCTCTGGAAGGGAAGGGACCATTCAGCGAGTCTGGCCAGCCATCCCAATCCAGTGCGAGGCGATCAGCCCAGGCCGAGCAGCCCGTGAACGAAGGATTCGCCGCCCAGGGCCAACTCGGTGGCGAGCAGAGCAATGAAGCCGAGCATGGCCATGCGGCCATTCAGTTTTTCAGCGCGATCGTGGAAACCCCAACCCTGTGTCGCTTCAACCACTTCCATGCGGGGTTCCGTGGCAAAGGCGTTGAGGCGGCCGCCGTCTTCCATGGTGACCTGTGCACCGCGCACGACAGGAGTGGAAGGTGAGGACTGAGACATTGAAGCAACCGCTTGGATTGCTAAGAAGTGTAAACCAGGTTTAAGAAATGTTCAGCATTGGCTGTTCAGCGCCGGCTGTTCAGGCGCAGCTGGCAGAGCTCCTCAAAGGCAGGACGCAGCAGGAAGGGGTACTCGCCAACCCACATCCGCAGGCCCGGCAGCCAGGCATCGCTGAGGGCTCCGATTTTTGAGAAATCCTTGCGCTCACTCAGCACCAGGCAGCGGATCAGGCTGCCGCGGCGAATCGACTGGTGTTTTTTCTCCATCGGAAATGCCACTCGGCCGAGATAACCCTCCTCGTCTTCGAGTTCGAGCAGCATCCATGTGCGGCGGTTCTCCACCAGTTCCAGCCGGCCGCGGCTGTCGGCTTGCTCGTGGCGGTTTTCCACCCGCTCTCGGGTGATCACATCCGCCACCTCTCCTTCGAAAAGCGCTGCTGCCGGATAGCGCCGCAGGGTGGCATTGCGTTGACCTGCCTGCAGGATTGGTCCCCAGAGCACGTACAGCAGAAACACCACGCCCGTCACCAGCCAGAAGGGGCCCCATCGGCTGGACATCTGGCTTTGGCTGATCAGCAGGGTGATCACCCCGCCGATGGCGGCGATCATCAGGCGTTGAAGCACCTCCTGGGGGTTGCCGAGGGAGAAGCGGAATTGGTTGCCCGTGGCAACGGCCGGGATCAGGCGTTGCAGTTCGCCGGGGCGCAGGGGAATGAGCATGGTGTCGCCCTCAGATCAGGCGCTCGAGGCCGTAGACAAGGCTCCCGAGACTGCCCACCTTGCGCACCGTGAGCAGCACGCCGGGCATGTAGGCGGAACGGTCGATCGTGTCGTGACGCAGGGTGTAGGTCTCCCCGGGAGCGCCGAACATCACCTCCTGGTGGGCCACCAGTCCCGGCAGGCGCACGGAGTGAAGCCGCAGGCCACTCTCCCGCAGTCCACCGCGGCAACCCGCTAGGGACTCGTGCTCCTCCACTTCCTCGGGGTTGAAGTTCTTGCCCAGTTCCTCCATCAACTCCGCGGTTTTGATGCAGGTGCCGCTGGGGGCATCCGCCTTGCGGTTGTGGTGCAACTCCGTCAGTTCTGCATGGTCGTAGAACCGTGCCGCTGCTGCTGCCGCCTGCTGCAACAGCACCATGCCCACGGAAAAGTTGGGGATCACGGCCCCACCCACAGACGCTTTCACTGAAAACTCGGTGAGGTCGTTGAGTTGCTCCGGGGAGAGACCTGTGGTGCCGATCACGGGGTGAACGCCGTAGGCGATTGCGGCCCGGGTGTGCTCGTAAACAACAGAGGGATGGGTGAAGTCCACCAGCACGGCTCCGCTGCTGCTGTCGCGCACCGACTGGCTCACAGCGCAGAGACAGCCTTCAAAATCTGCCGTGACGGCCACTTCCAGTTCTCCCAGACCCAACTCCAGGCCCACGTCTGCCCCCTCTTTGCCGGGCGTGTTGTCGATGGCGCCAACCAGGCTGCAGTCCTGGGCTCCCATCACAGCTTTGATCACTTCCGCGCCCATGCGCCCTAGGGCACCGGCAACAACCACGGGAATCGAAGCGGTCATGAAAGCGCAGCAGACGCTTCAAAGCCTATGGGGCGGCACGTGTAACGCCCGATCAGAAATCCTCGCGCCTGTAGGGCCAGTCACCGTAAGGTTCTTCACATTGCTCAAAGCGCGCAGATGTTCACACAGGTCCGCTCCGCCGATCGTCGCGTTGCTCCTGTGGAGGGTCAAAACCACAAGTCCGTGATGAAGGCGGTCTATGTGGTGCTCGAGCCCCAATACCAGAACGCTCTGACCCAGGCCGCAACGGCTTTGAATGCCTCCGGAGGCGATCTCGGCATTGAGCTGAGCGGCTACCTGATCGAGGAGCTGCGTGACGAGGCCAACTACGCCGGCTTCTGCGCTGATGTGGCTGAGGCCGATGTGTTCGTTGCCTCTCTGATCTTCATTGAAGACCTGGCCCAGAAGGTTGTTGATGCCGTTGCCCCGCATCGCGACCGCCTCAAGGCTGCGGTGGTCTTCCCGTCCATGCCTGAGGTGATGCGGCTGAACAAGCTGGGCAGCTTCTCCATGGCCCAGCTCGGTCAGAGCAAAAGTGCCATTGCCGGCTTCATGAAGAAGCGGAAGGAGGCCGGAGGTGCTGGGTTCCAGGACGCGATGCTCAAGCTGCTCAACACGCTGCCCACCGTTCTCAAATACCTGCCGGTTGAGAAAGCGCAGGACGCGCGCAGCTTCATGCTCAGCTTCCAGTACTGGCTGGGAGGAACGCCCGACAACCTGCGGAACTTTTTGCTAATGCTGGCGGACAAGTACGTCTTCCCCGCAGCAGAAGGAGAAGATCGTCCAGCAATGGAGGTGGCGGAGCCCGAGGTATTCCCTGACCTCGGTATCTGGCACCCCCTGGCTCCCTCGATGTTCGAGGACCTGAAGGAATATCTGAACTGGACCTCCAGCCGCACCGATCTTTCTGAGGCAGCCCTCAAAGGGCCAGTGATCGGCCTGGTGCTGCAGCGCAGCCACATCGTGACCGGTGACGATGCCCACTACGTCGCCACCATCCAGGAGCTGGAGTTCCGTGGCGCGCGCGTCATCCCGGTTTTCTGTGGCGGTCTCGACTTTTCCAAGCCGGTTAACGCTTTCTTCTACGACCCGCTGAACCCGGAGCAGCCCCTGGTCGATGGCATCGTCTCCCTCACCGGTTTTGCGCTGGTCGGAGGCCCGGCCCGCCAGGATCACCCGAAAGCGATTGAGTCGCTGAAGAAGCTCAACCGCCCTTACATGGTGGCGCTTCCTCTTGTGTTCCAAACCACCCAGGAGTGGGAACAGAGCGATCTCGGTCTTCACCCGGTGCAGGTGGCCTTGCAGATCGCCATCCCGGAGTTGGATGGTGCCATCGAGCCCATCGTCCTGTCGGGTCGCGATGACGCCACCGGCAAGGCGCACACCCTTCAAGACCGGGTTGATGCCATCGCCGAACGTGCGATCCGCTGGTCGTCGCTGCGGATCAAGCCCCGCAACGAAAAGAAGCTGGCGATCACGGTGTTCAGCTTCCCTCCCGACAAGGGCAACGTCGGTACAGCTGCTTATCTCGATGTTTTCGGCTCCATCCATCGGGTGATGCAGGAAATGAAGGCGAAGGGCTACGACGTGCAGGACCTGCCGTCGACGCCTCGAGCGCTGTTAGAGGCCGTGATCAATGACGCCGATGCCATGCAGGGCTCCCCGGAGCTGTCCATTGCCCATCGGATGAGTGTTGAGGAGTACGAGCGCCTAACTCCTTACTCCGAGCGGCTTGAAGAGAACTGGGGCAAGCCCCCCGGCAACCTCAACAGCGATGGCCAGAATCTGTTGGTTTTCGGTCGCCATTTCGGCAACGTTTTCGTTGGCGTTCAGCCCACCTTTGGCTACGAAGGCGACCCAATGCGCCTGCTCTATTCGCGCAGCGCAAGCCCCCACCACGGCTTCGCCGCTTATTACACCTATCTGCAGAAGATCTGGAAGGCCGACGCGGTGCTGCACTTCGGCACCCACGGTTCCCTGGAGTTCATGCCCGGCAAGCAGATGGGCATGAGCGAAACCTGCTACCCCGACTCACTGATCGGTGCGCTCCCCAACCTCTACTACTACGCCGCTAACAACCCCTCCGAGGCCACCATTGCCAAGCGGCGGGGTTATGCCTCCACCATCAGCTACCTCACTCCGCCGGCCGAAAATGCTGGTCTCTACAAGGGCCTGAAGGAACTGGGTGAGTTGGTGGGTTCCTACCAACAGCTCCGTGAGGGTGGCCGCGGCATTCAGATCGTCAACACGATCATTGAGACAGCGCGCCAGTGCAACCTCGATAAGGATGTTGATCTGCCGGAAGACGACTCCTCGACCCTCGATCTGGACGGACGCGATGCCCTAGTGGGTGCCGTCTACCGCCAGTTGATGGAGATCGAGAGTCGTCTACTCCCCTGTGGTCTCCACACCATCGGCAAGCCTCCCACAGCCGAGGAAGCCATTGCCACCCTGGTGAACATCGCTGCTCTCGAGCGTGATGAGGATGGCCTGCGCTCACTCCCCGGCCTGCTGGCTGAGGCGATGGGCCGCTCTATCGAAGACGTTTACAAAGGCAACGACGAGGGTGTCCTCGCCGATGTTGAGCTCAACCGCACGATCACGGAGACATCCCGCGCTGCGATCGGTGCCATGGTTCGTTCGCTCACCGGTCGCGATGGTCGGGTCAGCCTTCGCAACAGTTTCGGTTGGTTCTACGACCTGCTGGCCAAGTTCGGCTTCAAGTTGCCCTCGCCCTGGCTGCGGGCCTGTTGCACCGCTGGTTTCGTTCAGATCGACTCCACCGAGCTCGACAAGCTGTTTGGTTATTTGCGCTTCTGCCTCGAGCAAATATGTGCCGATATGGAAATGGAGAGTCTGTTAAAGGCTCTCGACGGTGAATACATCCTTCCAGGCCCTGGTGGTGATCCGATCCGCAATCCCGGTGTGCTGCCCAGCGGCAAGAATATTCACGCCCTCGACCCCCAGGCGATCCCCACCCGAGCTGCGGTGGCAGCAGCCAAAGGCGTTGTCGACAAGCTGATCGAACGTCAGCGCGAGGAGCAGGGCACCTGGCCCGAGACCATTGCCTGCGTGCTCTGGGGAACCGACAACATCAAGACCTATGGCGAGTCGCTGGCTCAGATCCTTTGGTTCGTCGGCGTCAAACCGATGCCTGATTCCGTCGGTCGTGTCAACAAGCTCGAGCTGATTTCGCTAGAGGAACTCGGTCGCCCCCGCATTGATGTGGTGGTGAACTGCTCCGGTGTGTTCCGTGATCTGTTCATCAACCAGATGGCCCTGATCGACCAGGCCGTGAAGATGGCCGCGGAAGCAGATGAACCACTCGAGCAGAACTTCGTTCGCAAGCATGCGCTCGAACAGGCTGAGAAAGAGGGAACCTCGCTACGGGATGCAGCCTGCCGGGTGTTCTCCAATGCCAGCGGCAGCTACAGCTCCAACGTGAATCTCGCGGTGGAGAACAGCACCTGGGAGGAAGAAGGTGAGCTGCAGGAGATGTATCTCTCCCGCAAGACCTTCGCCTTCAATGCCGACAACCCCGGTGAGATGAACCAGAAGCGAGAGGTGTTCGAGAACGTTATGAAGACGGCGGATGTCACCTTCCAGAACCTCGATTCGGCTGAGATCTCTCTCACTGATGTGAGCCACTACTTCGACTCCGACCCGACGAAGTTGATCGCGGGGCTCCGTGAGGACGGCAAAGCTCCCACCAGCTACATCGCTGACACCACCACAGCCAATGCTCAGGTGCGTTCGCTGAGTGAAACGATCCGCCTGGATTCACGCACCAAGTTGCTGAACCCCAAGTGGTACGAAGGCATGCTCGACTCCGGCTATGAGGGTGTGCGAGAGGTGGCTAAGCGCCTCAACTTCACTTTGGGTTGGAGTGCCACCAGTGGTGCTGTAGACAACTTTGTTTACGAAGAAGCCAACGAAACCTTCATCAACGATCCGGAAATGCGCAAGCGTCTGCTGGAGCTGAATCCCAACAGCTTCCGCCAGATCGTGGGCACGCTTCTCGAGGTGCATGGCCGCGGCTACTGGGAGACCTCAGACGAGAACATCGAGCAGCTGCGGGAGCTGTATCAGGAGGTTGAGGATCGGATTGAGGGTGTTGTCACCGACTGACCGTCGACCAAACGTTGAACATCAGCCAGAGTTCTCAACGAACTCTGGCTTTTTTATTGGCGATGAATGATGTGCAACTCAGGCTTTCAGTGTCTTGAATTCTGCATGTCTTGCGGCATGGCTGATCTCTGCCGTTTTGAAATCAATTCCAGCCCACTGTTGATACATCGATAGGCTACGTTTTCTCCCTAATCCAAAAGGTTTAAGTTCGCCATGCTCATCATTGAAGCAGCGGATTGATGCCGGTGCGTTATTGAGACTGCCGAGCAGTGTGTGTACACGTTTGAGTGCGCAAAGGTTGTAATAGTGCCAATTGCTGTGATCGCCCCAATGGGTGGCTGAATGTTCTGATAAAGAGTTTTCTGTCTTGTAGAGATGAAATAGCAGCAGGCGATTCGGGGCGTAGATGTTGAAGCCCGAGGTCCACAGTCGTGCCGACATGGAAATCTCTTCTCCATAGAAGTAGAGCTCGGGGTCGTAGGGCACTTCGCTCACGATTGAGCCCGGGCCAAATAGGAAGCCTCCGGCGATGAAGGCACCGGGGATGGGACGATCAGGTTGTTCTTCTGGTAGTTGGAATCGGCTGATGCCTCGCAGCTTGAGGATGCCGTAGTCATCGAAACCGGCGGCTCCCATCACAGGCAGGGTTGATGTCTGCAAACGGCACGGCTGTTGAAAGCCGTTCGGGTAAACGCTGAGAACGGCACGCTCATCGCTGCATTCCCTCCAGGTCGTCAGCAGCAGGTCATCCCAGTGCTCAACAGCCCGCATGTGGCTGTCGATCTGCAGCAGAAAGTCTTCCCCGCCGTAAACACCCTGGGCCTGTCGTCGGGCCCAGCAGGCTCCGCGGCTTTCAGTGGCATTGAATCTGACGATCTCCAGCTGTGGATGATTCGGAAACGCGCTTGCTCCCCAGCGCGCTGGGTCGTCAGCAGTCAGTTGCAGGCAGATGCCAAAGCGCAGGCGTTCGGGTTGTGCTGCCCGTTCGATCAGGTTGTGCAGCGTGGCTGGGAGATCCGGATCCCGGTAAGCCGCGATCTGAATAAAGATCGAGGACGTCACCAGAGGGCGGCCGCCATGCGCAGCGTCTGGCTGATCGGGCCTACATCGTGCACCCGCAGCACAGCCGCACCCGCCTGGGCGCAGCGGCAGGCCACGGCAGCAGTTCCCCAGAGCCGCGCCTTTGGTCTGGGCTCGTCGAGCACGGCGCCGATGAAGCGTTTGCGCGAAGGACCGATCAGCACCGGTCGTGGCCCCGCCGTGAGCTGTTCCAGATCCCGCAGCAGCTGCAGGTTCTGCGCGTGGGTCTTGGCAAAACCGAGACCCGGATCCCAGATGATTTGGCTCTCATCAACGCCTGCTTGAATCGCGGCCTCACTGCGCTCCAGCAACGCCTTTTTCACATCCGCCACGACATCGGCATAAGTCGTGAGTTGATCCATGGTTTGGCTGTCGCCGCGGCTGTGCATCAGCACCACCGGACAGCCCGCATCGGCGACCACGCGCAGCAGATCGGGATCCCGCCTGCCACCGCTCACATCATTGATCCAGCTTGCACCTGCTTCCAGCGCTTTGGCGGCCACCGGCGCCAGAAACGTGTCGATGGAGATCAGGGCCTCCGGGTAGCGCTGCCGGATGGCTTGCAGTGCTGGTAGAAGACGCCGCAACTCCTCTTCGGCGCCTACCTCCTCAGCGCCAGGTCGGGTGCTTTGGGCCCCCAGATCCAACACGTCAGCGCCGTTGCTGAGTTGCCGCTGGGCTTCGGCCAGGGCCCGTTCGCTGGCCAGGAATCGACCTCCATCACTGAAGGAATCGGGGGTGATGTTGATCACCCCCATCACCATCGTTCGTTGGCACCAGCCCTGGGGCCAGCCGCCTGAATCAAGCGGCTTGGTAGTTGGCAATCCGTCCAAAGCTTTCCGGCTCCAAGGAAGCGCCCCCCACCAGAACCCCATCGATATCGCTCATTCCCATCAACTCATCAATGTTGCTGGGTTTGACGGAGCCGCCGTACTGAATCACCAGATCGGGGGAGCCCACCCAGCTTCGAATCAGACCACAGATGCGGTTGGCTTCCTCGGCTGCGCAGGTTTTGCCTGTGCCGATCGCCCAGATCGGTTCGTAGGCCACCACCAGCTTCTCGGCATCGAGACCCTCGAGCCCCTGCTCGATCTGGCGGCGGATCACCCGTTCAGCTTCGCCCCGTTCGCGTTGCTCATCGCTTTCGCCCACACAGACAATCGGAATCAGACCGTTGGACTGGGATGACCTGGCCCGGTGGTTGATCTGCTCGTCGCTCTCACTGAAATATTTACGCGGTTCGCTGTGGCCCACAATCGTGTGGGTCACCCCGTGCTCCTTGAGCATCGTTGGGGAGATCTCTCCGGTGAAGGCGCCTTGCCCTTCCCAGTGCACGTTCTGGCTGGAGAGGGAAAGGCGGGAGTTCTGGCTGAGTTCCGCCATGGTCGACAGGGCCGTAAAGGGTGGCGCCAGCACCAGGTCGCGGTCGTCAGGGGTGTCAGCAATCAATGGGAGGAAGGCTTCCATGAACTCCCGCGACTGGGCACAGGTCATGTGCATCTTCCAGTTGCCAGCGATCACCGGTCTCCGCACGCCTTGCTTCCCCATGGAATGTGGCAGCCAACTTACGGCCCGGTCGCGTTTTCATCCCCAACAACGGACTCCTCCCCAGCAAGCACAACCCGATCTCCAGGGGAAAGCTGACGTCCCCGCCTGGTTTCGACGCTTCCATTGACCTCCACCTCACCCATCTGAATGCGTTGCTTCGCTTCCCCACCGGTGGAGACCCAACCCTTCCATTTCAAAAACTGATCCAGCTTCATTGGAGGGAGTTCTGAGCTCACCATTGATACTGTGCCGGGATGCTGACCCCATCCGAGGCCGGTTTCCGCCGCCTGTTGCCGCTGCTCCGTCCTCATCTCAGGGAACTGCTCTGGGGGGGGTGCTGCATGCTCGTTTACGTGGGCAGCTTCCCGCTGCTGGTGCAGCTGGCAGGAGACTTGTTTCCTGCGCTGGGGTCGGGTGATCTCGCCCGCGTTCTTCAGCTGATCGGGCTGGCGTTGCTGATCTTTGCTGTTCAGAAAATCGCCCAGTTCGGCCAGGACTCTCTCTTGGCCGGGCCTGCCCTGCTGGTGAGCCAGGACTTACGCCGCGATCTGTTCCGCCGCTTGCAGACCGTGGAGCTTGGAGCTCTGGAGAAGCTCTCGGCCGGTGATCTCACCTACCGCTTCACCGAAGACGCTGACCGCGTCAGTGAGGTGCTCTACAAGACCATCCACGACACGGTCCCCAGTGTTCTGCAGCTCCTTGTGGTGCTGGGAATGATGCTCTGGCTCGACTGGAAACTGACGCTGTCCATTCTGTTGCTGGCGCCGGTGATCGTCTGGCTGATCAGCCTGTTCGGTGCACGCGTGATGGCGGCCACGGAACGCAGTCAGAAAAAGGTGAGTGAACTGGCTGGTCTGCTGGGGGAGGCCATCGAGGGGTTGCCTCTGGTGCGTGCTTTTGCGGCTGAGCCCTGGTTGCAGGACCGCTTCGAGACGGAAATCGATCAGCACCGACAGGCTCGCCACCGCACCTACAGCCTCGTGGCGCTTCAGCATCCGGTGGTTGGCATCATCGAGGTGGTGGGGCTGTTTGCCGTCCTGGCCCTCGGAGCCTGGCGGATCCAGACCGGAGATCTGAGCATTACCGGGCTGAGCAGTTATCTGACGGGACTGATCGTGCTGATCGATCCGATCGCCCACGTCACCAACAACTTCAACGAATTCCAGCAGGGGCAGGCCTCGCTGCGGCGTTTGCGTGAGATCGAGAGAGAGCCTCAGGAGGCCGCTGATCCAGCCGAGGCGCAATCCATTGGTGCGCTTCGCGGGGATCTGGTTTTTGATCAGGTGAGCTTTGGCTATGACCCCGCTGAGCCGGTGCTGCATCAGCTGAATCTGCGGGTGGATGCCGGGCAGGTGCTGGCCATCGTGGGCCCCTCTGGTGCGGGCAAAAGCACCCTGCTGTCGCTCCTGCTGCGCTTCAACACAGTCCAGCGGGGCGAGATTCGTCTCGATGGCACCGACATCAGCCTGATGCGTGCCCGTGAGCTGCGTCAGCAGGTGGCCCTGGTTCCCCAGCGCACAACCGTGTTCTCCGGAACCATTGCCGAAGCCATTCGGTTCGGGCGGCGCGCGACAGACGAGCAGGTTCGCGAAGCAGCGCGTTTGGCCAATGCGGACCAATTCATTGGTGCCCTACCTCGCGGGTATGACACCCAGCTGGAGGAACGGGGAACCAACGTTTCCGGTGGACAACTGCAGCGGATCGCCATTGCCCGGGCGGTGCTGGGCAATCCAGCGCTGTTGCTGCTGGATGAAGCCACCAGTGCCCTCGATGCTGAAGCCGAGGCTGCAGTCCAACTCGGTCTGAAGCAGGCGATGAAGGGACGAACAGTGTTGGTGATCGCTCACCGTCTGGCCACGGTCCAGGAGGCCGATCGCATCGTGGTGCTTGAGAAAGGCGCTGTTGTAGATCGAGGAACCCACGATGAGTTGATGCAGCGTGGTGGGCGTTACCGCGAACTCTGCGAACGACAGTTCATTCGAGATCGGCAAAAGTCATGAATCCCTCTACGATCTGGCCGCCGGTACAACGCCATCCCGGCGATGAATGATGACTGACTCTGCAGCCAAGAACCCTGTCTTGACCTTTGAGGGCAAGCGCTACGACCTCAATACCCTGCCCGATGAGCTCAAGGAACTTGTGCGTGGCATGCAGGTTGCCGACGCTCAGCTGCGGATGCACGAAGACACCCTCAAGGTTTTGGCGGTGGGCCGTCAGAGCCTTGCCACGCAGCTCAATGAAAGGCTCAAGTCAGTGACTCCGCTGCCCGATCAGGGTTGATCGCCGGCCAACAAAAAAAAGGGGGCCAACCAGCCCCCCTTTTTTTTTGCTCGTTGGCTGCGATCAATCGCTGAAGCTGTAGGCCTTGGTGAGTTTGAACACCGTTCCGGAAAGCAGGATCAGGGCGACGAGGTTGGGGAGAGCCATCAAGCCATTGAGGGTGTCTGCAATCGACCAGATCACACCACGGTCTCCGGCGACAGCACCGATGACGACAACAGCCACCCAGGCCAAACGGAAAGGCAGTACGGCTGACTCACCGAACAGGTAAGTGGTGCAGCGTTCGCCGTAGAAGCTCCAGCCCAGAATGGTGGTGAAGGCAAAAACCAACAACCCCAGGGTGACCACCACGCCGCTGCCTGCGATGCCTGTGTTGAAGGCCGCGATCGAGAGGTCGGCACCGCTCAGCTTCTCCCCTGCTGCGTCGAGGATCAGATTGGCCTTGGTGGTGATGATCACCAGGGCCGTCATCGTGCAGATGATCAGGGTGTCGATGAAGGTGCCCAGCATGGCCACCGTGCCTTGGCGAACGGGATCATCGGTTTTGGCAGCCGCGTGAGCGATCGGAGCGCTACCCAGGCCTGCTTCATTGGAGAAGATGCCCCGTTTGAACCCCATCAGCACCACCTGACCGAGGGCACCACCTGCAGCTGCTTTGCCCGAAAAAGCGTTGGAAAAAATCGTGGCGAAGGCTTCAGGCAGGCCCCCAAGATTGATCAGCAGCACCAAAAGGCATGCCGCTACGTAGAGGATCGACATCAATGGAACGATGGCCGAGGCCGCCTGGGCGATGCGCTTGATGCCGCCGATGACAACCGCGAAGACAAGCGCACCCAAAACGACTCCTGTCACCAGCTTCGGGATGCCAATCAGGCTCAACGCCGATGACACCTCAAACGCCTGCACCCCATTGCCGATGCCGAAGCCAGCCAACATGCCGAAGAGGGCAAACAGGCCAGCCATCCAGCTCCAGCCCTTGCCGAGTCCATTGCGGATGTAATACATCGGCCCACCGACGTGGTTGCCGTCTCCATCGGTTTCACGGAACTGAACCGCGAGCACCGCTTCGGCGTATTTGGTCGCGATGCCGAAGATCGCGATGATCCACATCCAGAAGACCGCTCCAGGGCCTCCGACGGCGATGGCTCCTGCAACACCGGCGATGTTGCCGGTGCCGATCGTCGCGGACAACGACGTCATCAGCGCCTGAAAGGGCGTGATCTCCCCTTCGCTTTGTGATGCAGCAGGGCGCAGCATCATCGAGATGCCATAGCCCAGACGTTGCAGCGGCATGAACCGCAAGCCCAGCATCAGAAGAATGCCCGTCGCAGCAATCAAAAGGACTGTGGGCCATCCCCAGACGATGCTGTTGATCGGGCCATTGATGGCCTCGATGGTCGACTCGACTCCGCCCATCCTTTGAATTCAAGATGGGCGGATGGTCTCATAGCCGGCTGGTGCCGGCAATCAACTCAGAGCGATTCGAGATCTTCGAAGCGGAAGGTCTGACTGCCTGCGGGGGTGTCGCCGTGGGCTTCGGTGCTTACGACCCGCTCGGTCAGCACCCAGGGGCCCTCCCCAGGCAGAGGAGCGAAGCTGTCTTTGAAGCTGCTTCGGCCGCCCCGTGCTTCCCCTGTCGCTGGGTCGGCGTACTGGCTGGTGTAGGTGTGGCTGAGGTAGCCCGCTCCCGTGTCGGTGACATCGGTGGTGTAGATCGTCACGACGGTTCCGTGGATGTGACGGTGGACCATGGTCACCACGTCATCCTTGATGCGGTACTTGTCTCCTGCTCCCTTGCCGCCGACGAGGACTTCGGTGCCCACATCGTTGGTGTCACCGGCGGTGAAGGTGTTCTCACCGTGGGTCTGCTCGAAGCTGCGACGCACGCGATGGATCGCGACTTCCCAGAGCTGGGAATTCATCGCTTTGAGGATCTCTTCGTTTTCAATGCCCTCCACCTTGGCCTTGAGATCCGCGCCGATCTCGAACTGGCCTTCAACCCGTTGATCGCCCTGCATCCAGATGCAGCGTCCGCGATAGCCGGAGAAGCCAGGAGCCCAGGTGTAGCGGTTCTCGTAGGCGCGACGGAAATCATCACGCAGGTCGCATCCAGGCTTAACGGGAACGGAGGCTGTCACAGCAGTGAGGTGGCTCCTGCAACCCTACCGGTGGCTCAACGCTGCATCGCGTGCACGTCCTGCAGGGCGTGGATGCTGAGCCTTGGCTGTTGCTGGAGGGCGGAGATTGCCTCCACCGCCGCCCGTGCTCCTGCGAGGGTCGTCACCGTTGGGACGGCGTAATCGAGCGCTGCCCGTCGCAGGTACTTGTCGTCATGGGCTGCTTGACGGCCGATCGGTGTGTTGATCACCAGCTGCACCTGGTTGGAGCGGATCTGGTCCTCGATGTTGGGACGACCCTCGTGCACCTTGAGCACCGATTGCACCTTCAGCCCCGCGTTGGCGAGCGCTTGAGCGGTGCCCGAGGTGGCTGTGACATCAAACCCAAGTTCGATCAGCCGTGCGGCGATGGGCACCAGCGCCTGCTTGTCGCGGTCGTGGGTGGAGAGGAATACCGTCCCGTGGGTGGGTAGCGCTTCTCCAGCACCGAGTTCGGCTTTGGCGTAGGCCATCCCGAAGCTGTCGGCAGATCCCATCACTTCTCCCGTGGACCGCATCTCCGGCCCCAGCACCGTGTCGGCTCCCGGGAAGCGTCGGAACGGCAGCACCGCCTCCTTGATCGACTGCAGCGGCGGCTTCGGTTCGCTGGTCATGCCGATGTCTGCCAGGGTTTCGCCCGCCATCAAACGGGTCGCGAGGCGGGCGAGAGGTTGTCCTGTGGCTTTGGCGACGAAGGGGACCGTTCTGGAGGCGCGGGGGTTGGCTTCGATGATGTAAACGACTTCTGAGCCATCGGTGTTGCGTTGGACGGCGAACTGAAGGTTGATCAGTCCACGAACCTCAAGGTTTTGCGCCAGAGCGCGACTCCACTCGCGAATGGTGTCCAGTGCCACCTCGCCTAGGGAGACCGTGGGCAAACAGCAGGCTGAGTCTCCGGAATGGATTCCAGCCGGTTCAATGTGCTCCATCAGCCCGCCAATGATCACGGCCCCGGTGTGATCGCAGAGGGCATCCACATCCACTTCCACCGCGTTTTCCAGGTACTGGTCAATCAGCACCGGATGGTCGGGCTCCACCTGCACGGCTTCACGCATGTAGCGGTTGAGTTCCTCTTCGTCGAACACCACCTCCATGGCCCGTCCTCCCAGCACGTAGGACGGCCGCACCACGACCGGATAGCCCACTCTTGTGGCTACGGCCCGGGCTTCCTCCTCGCTGCGTGCCAGGCCATTGCGGGGTTGGCGGACGTTCAGATCGCGGAGGATGGCTTCGAACTGCTCGCGATCTTCGGCACGGTCGATCGATTCAGGTGAGGTCCCCCAGATGCTGGTGCCCGTCGCCCGTCCCTCCTCACTGTCGAGCCAGCGCAGCAGGGGGATGGCGAGTTTCAGAGGCGTCTGTCCACCGAACTGCACCACCACACCGTCGGGGCGTTCCGCTTCAATCACATTGAGAACGTCTTCCAACGTGAGCGGTTCGAAGTAGAGGCTGTCGCTGGTGTCGTAATCGGTGGACACCGTTTCAGGATTGCTGTTCACCATCACGGTGGTGATCCCTTGCTCCTGCCCGGCAAAGGAGGCGTGGCAGCAGCAGTAGTCGAACTCGATCCCCTGTCCGATCCGGTTGGGTCCACCGCCCAGAATCATCATCTTGCGACCGCCCTGACGACGGCTCACCTCGGAGGCGGCGGGAAGGGGCTTGAGGGATCCATCCGCTTGCAGGGTCTGCAAGGGACGTTCGTAGGTTGAGTAGTGATATGGGGTGGATGAGGCGAACTCCGCAGCGCAGGTGTCGACGGTTTTGAAAACGGCGCGAACATCGAGTTGATGCCGCCGCTGTCGTACCGACAATTCGTCGCTCTTGGTCTGCCAGGCGATCTGTCGGTCTGAAAACCCCAGTTGTTTGGCTTCAAACAGGCTTTCGGCATCCAGCTGCTCGAGGCTTTTGCCCTTGAGCAAATTGGCTTCCGCTTCGATGATCCGTCGCAGCTTGGCGAGGAACCACGGGTCAATCTTGCTGATCCGATGAATCTCTTCATCGCTGCGTCCGAGCACCATGGCCGTCCGCACGCTGAGAATGCGCTCCGGTGAGGGGGTTCTCAGCTGACGATCGAGCTCACCATCGCTGAGGTCCGGTTCTTCCCGGTCGCCTCCCCAGCCCGAGAACCCTGTTTCCAGGGATCGCATGGCTTTCTGAAATGACTCTTCGAAACAACGGCCGATGGCCATGGCTTCACCCACCGATTTCATCGATGTGGTGAGCACAGCAGGACTGCCCCGGAATTTTTCGAAGGCGAAGCGTGGGATCTTCGTGACGACGTAATCAATCGTCGGTTCGAAGCAGGCGGGCGTCTTTCCGGTGATGTCGTTGAGGATTTCGTCGAGGGTGTAGCCAACGGCGAGGCGAGCGGCGATCTTGGCGATCGGGAAGCCGGTGGCCTTGCTCGCCAAGGCCGAGGATCGACTCACCCTGGGATTCATCTCGATCACAACAACGTCGCCGTTGTCGGGGTTGATCGCGAACTGGATGTTGCTGCCGCCTGTTGCGACACCGATCTCGCGAATGATGGCGATCGACTGGTCGCGCAGCCGCTGGTATTCCCGGTCGGTGAGGGTTTGGGCTGGGGCCACCGTGATCGAATCCCCTGTGTGCACCCCCATGGGATCGAGGTTTTCGATGCTGCAGACGATCACGACGTTGTCCGCCAGATCACGCATCACCTCGAGCTCGAATTCCTTCCAGCCGAGTAGCGATTGCTCGATCAGGATTTGCGAGACCGGACTCGCCTCAAGCCCGCTCTTGCAGATCGCTGCGTATTCCTCAGGGTTGTAAGCGATGCCTCCGCCACTTCCGCCCAGGGTGAAGGCAGGCCGGATAATCCGGGGGAAGCTGCCGATTGCGGCTCCCACGGCTTCAGCTTCTTCCTGGGTGGAGGCAATGCCTGAAGGGCAGACCCTCACGCCAATGCGCTCCATGGCTTGCTTGAACAGCAGACGGTCTTCCGCCTTTTGGATCGCCTTGAGGTCGGCACCGATCAATTCAACGCCGAACCGTTCCAGGGTCCCGTTTTCCGCCAGGGTGACCGCCAGGTTCAGAGCGGTCTGCCCCCCCATGGTCGGCAGAAGAGCATCCGGGCGCTCCGTCTCGATTACGCGGGTGACGACGTCCGGCGTGAGCGGCTCGATGTAGGTGCGATCCGCCATTTCCGGGTCGGTCATGATCGACGCCGGATTGGAGTTGATCAGGATGACTTCATATCCCTCGGCTCTGAGGGCTTTGCAGGCCTGAGTTCCGGAGTAATCGAACTCGCAGGCCTGGCCGATCACAATCGGACCAGATCCCAGCAGGAGAATGCGACGCAGGTCAGAGCGCCTCGGCATGGGAAATCGTCCTCGGCCAAACAGATCAAGCCTCTCACGCTGCCTTGCCCCATTCAGGGGACTCGGCCTCGCTACGGTGAGTGGAGATCAGCACCAGAGTTGCAATGAGTGAGCTCCAGCGCCTGAAGGGGCTGCTGCCACCGGAAATGCAGAGCTGGGTGTTTGTGGAATCAGCTGCTGCAGTTGATCCTCCATTGATCACCCTGGAAGAGATCGGTCGCGATGAAGTGGAGATCCAGGTGGATCTCGACGAATGGGATGCGCTCGCGTTGGACCACCGCAATCTGTTGTTCTGGCATGAGGTCGGTCGGATCCAGAACGACACCATCCCCAGGGATGGGTGGGAGATGGCCGCTCTGGCCATCGGCCTCGGTGGTGCCATTGGTGAGTTGTGGGTGCAAGACGGCCTGCTGCTGCTGATGGCTCTCGGCCTGTCCGGCTTTGCGGGTTATCGGCTTTATCTGAAGAACAATTCGGAGAAACGCCTGCAGGACGCCATCAGTGCCGACGAGCGTGCAATCGATCTGGCTTGCCGGTTTGGTTACAGCGTGCCAAACGCCTACCGGAGCTTGGGGGGGGCGCTGAAGGAGTTGGTCGAAAAGACCCGCAAGAAGCGCCGCCGCAGCTATTACGAAGACCGTCTTGAGGCTCTGCGCAAGAGTGCCAGCAAAGCCAGAGCTGAAATGGCCCAACAGGAGGGCTCACGCAGCTCCGTTACCAGTGAGAACGTTTATGGATAGCGAAAAACTTGCAGAATTGGTGGCCGATGCCTGCGACGACCGCAAGGCCACTGACATCCGCTTGATCCGCGTTGATGAGGTGTCCAGCCTGGCCGATTGGCTGGTGATCGCCGGCGGTCAGTCTGACGTTCAGGTGCGGGCGATTGCACGGTCTGTTGAAGACCGCCTGGAGGCTGAGGCAGACCTCTTGCCCTTGCGTAAGGAAGGCCTCAATGAGGGGCGCTGG
Organism: Synechococcus sp. BS301-5m-G53; assembly: GCA_016779825.1. Taxonomy (GTDB): domain Bacteria; phylum Cyanobacteriota; class Cyanobacteriia; order PCC-6307; family Cyanobiaceae; genus Parasynechococcus. The sequence goes on from JADHMX010000003.1 coordinate 29,441, forward strand.
GCTCTTCTGGATTACGGCGATGTGATCGTGCATGTGCTGATGCCCGATGAGCGCGGTTACTACGACCTTGAGGCCTTCTGGAGTCACGGTGAAAGCCGAACCTTCTTACCGTCGTTGAAGTAACCGCTTTGCCCCATGCCAGAAGCGGTGTCCTGCCCCGTCCCACCGGAGCAGCGGCCTCTGGAGGAGTTTCAGCAGCTCTGCGAATCGTGGTTTTTTTCCTGGCCAGCGGGTCAGGACCCTCGCCTGAGCCAACGCCTTGCGGGCTTCTGGCTTCTGATGCTTCCGGTGTGCAGCCTGATCGCCAGTGGCAGTTGGACCCTGAAGCAGGATCCCCCCCGGCTGATGGCGGCAGCCGCTGTGGCGGCTCTTGTCCTTCCCTTATTGCTTCTGGTGCGCCAATGGCTGGGATGGACCTATGTCATGCAGCGTCTGCTGCGCGAATCGGTCGACTACGAGGAATCCGGCTGGTACGACGGACAGACCTGGGAAAAGCCCCTGTCGTGGCGCGAACGCGATTTGCTGGTGGCCCGCCATGAAGTTCGACCGATCCTTGGGCGTTTGGGCCGTGCCATGGCCACCGCGGCGGGTTTGATGCTGGCTGGTGCCAGTCTCTGTCAGGCTCTCTGAATCAATCGGGGTCACCGATGACTTTGCCTTCGGGCTTCAGCCCTGCAGCCCGGTCCGGAACAGCCCCCCTTGAGGTCAGCCTCCGGCGCGGATCGATCACGGAATCGGTGCACCGCGTTCATGCGGTGGTCTGTGATGGCCGAGGTCGGGTGTTGATGTCGGCGGGGAATGCCGGGTTGGAAAGTTTCATTCGCTCGGCGCTGAAGCCGTTTCAGGCTCTTCCGTTTCTCAGCAGTGGAACGGCCGACCAGATGGGGGTCGATGACCGGGGCATCGCCATCAGTTGCGCATCCCATGCGGGCACCAATGTCCATGCACGGGAAGCCTTCAGGTTGCTCTGGAAAGCGGAGTTGGACAGCTCCTCCCTTCAATGTCCGGTTCCGGACGGGGCTGACAGCCCGCTTCAGCACAATTGTTCTGGCAAGCATGCGGCTTTCTTGGCCACCAGTCGGAAGATGGGGTGGCCAATCGAGACCTATCTGCAGAACGACCATCCGCTGCAGGTTGAGGTGAACCGTCGTGTCGCTGAACTGATCGGGTTGCCAGCGGAGGAGTTGGTTGCGGAACGGGATGACTGTGGCGCTCCCACCTTGGTGCTGCAATTGGCCCAGATGGCCTTGCTCTATGCCCATCTCGGCGCCTCACAGCATGCTGAGTTTGAACAGATCAGTCGGGCGATGCTGATTCATCCCGATCTGGTGGCCGGCGAAGGGCGCTTTGACACCGAGCTGATGCGCCGCAGCCATGGTCAGGTGTTGAGCAAGGGGGGCGCAGAGGGCATTCAATGCCTCAGCCGTATTGGTGAAGGTCTTGGGGTAGCCATCAAGGTGGAAGATGGCTCCCGTCGTGCCAAGCAGGCGGTTGCACTACATCTTTTGCGCCAACTGGAGTGGCTTACGCCCATGGGGCTGGACGAGCTCGACGAGCAGGTCCTGGTTGTGAACCCGAGCGTCAAGCTCAGCGTGACCGGTGCCTTGCAGTCGTGACTTTGCTGTCATCTGCGACACCGACATGTATGATTTTCGGGTCGCCGCGGGGTAGAGCAGTCTGGTAGCTCGTCGGGCTCATAACCCGAAGGTCGGGAGTTCAAATCTCCCCCCCGCCACCAACTCTGATTGAATGAAAGATCTCCCTTCGGGGGGATCTTTTTTTGCCTGTGGTCGCTTCATGAGCAGTCGCTCGATGAACTGCGATGGCCCCTGGGACGCCATCGTCGTTGGCTCCGGAGCGAGTGGAGGTGTGGCCGCCATGACGCTGGCGGAGGGCGGAGCGAAAGTGCTTGTGGTGGAGGCCGGCCCTGACCTCACCAGCACGGAAGCCTTCGGGTCAGAACCGGGCAATCTGCTGCGGCGGATCGCAGGTCTGACCAGCGGGAGCCATCGCCGGCAGTCTCAGCATCCTGGTTACTGGAAAGCCAACCCTCGCCTGTATGCCGACGAGCGGATCCATCCTTACGAGCACCCGGAGGATCAGCCGTTCCTGTGGACGCGAGGGTTGCAGGTTGGCGGTCGCAGCCTCACCTGGGGTGGCATCACCCTGCGGCTCTCGGATGAAGATCTGGCCGGTGTGGATGTGGAGGGTGAACAGGTCGGTTGGCCCCTGCGCAGCGGTGAGCTGACGCCCCATTACGCCGAACTGGAGCGCTGGCTCGGCGTGCATGGTGAGCGCGATGGTCTGGGGCATTTGCCGGATGGAGACACACAACCTGCTCTGGCGGCGACGCCGGCAGAAGAGCAATTCGCTGAAGCTGTGCGGCAACGGTTGGGCTACCCCGTGATTCGTTCACGGGGCTTTGGTCCGACGCCACCAGGGCAGGATCCCGCATGGCCCCGCTCCAGCAGCCGCGGCAGCAGCCTGCCTCGTGCCATGGCCACCGGACGCACCCAGCTTCTCTCTGCGCATTTGGTGGAGCGTCTGCTGATGGATGCAGGCGGAGACAAGGCCACGGGTGTGGTTGCCGTTGACCAGGCCAATGGCAACCGTAAGGAGTTGAAGGCGGATCTGGTGGTCTTAGCGGCGTCCACGATTCAGACCGTGTCCATCCTCTTGCGGTCCCGGCGTGGGGAGCAGAGCAACGGGTTGGAGGACCCCTCAGGACGTCTCGGCACACGCCTGATGGACCATGTGTCCACGTCGCAGTTTTTCGCCTTTCCCGAGCGCGTTCATGGGGAGCAGCCTCCACTCACGGGTGCTGGAAGTTTTTTTGTTCCGTTTGGGCGTCAGCTGACTTCGGCTGGGTTTCAGGGCGGCTATGGCCTCTGGGGTGGCATTGGACGCTTTGATCCGCCGCGGTGGTTGCGGCGTCGCCCTTCAAGCATCACCGGGTTTCTCATTGGTCACGGTGAAGTTCTCCCCAAGGCCGAGAACAGGGTCACGCTGAGTGAACGCATGGATCGCTGGGGTGTGCGTGTTCCCTCGATTGCCTGCCGTTGGAGCAGCAATGAATTGGCCATGGTGAGGCACATGCGCGCCTCGATTCAGGCCTGCATTACTGCTGCCGGAGGCGAGGCCCGCCCGATCAAAGACCTCTTTCACCTTCCCTTGGTTGAACCTTTCTTGGAAGGTGCGGTTGCACTGTCCGACGGAGCAGCACCACCGGGCTATTACATCCACGAGGTGGGAGGGGCTGCGATGGGATCCAACGAAACCAGCAGCGTTGTCGATTCCTTCAACCGTCTTTGGCGTGCTCCCAACGTTCTCGTGGTGGATGGCGCCTGTTGGCCGACCTCGGCCTGGCAGAGTCCAACGCTGACGATGATGGCCGTGAGCCGTCGGGCCTGCCTACAGGTCCTCAGTGGTCGGGGCGGATGAATAGATCGTCGAGATAGCGCTCGGTCACAGCGCGGTCGTCACAGCCGTTCTGAAACAGGAAGTGGGCGAGGGCAGAGCTCATCACGCGGTATTGGTCCCACGTGGGGTTCTCCCCGATGAAATCCTTCATGCCCTGATAGAGCACCTCGGGTATCTCAGTTTCGAGGCTCACATAGGTCGCTTTTGAAGCAGCACTGCGCTCCGTTGTCCCCATTTCATGGCATCGCTCGAGGTGATTTCGATTCATTCCGTCCAGCTTGTCCCTGTCCAACGCTCACCAAGAAAGCCACACAACCGGTGCTTGCGTCAAAGCCGTCGCCATTTGTTGAATTGCGAGTGAGACGAGCTGAGACAGCAGTCTGTGACTGGGTTTGTGCGCATGGAAAATGACGAAGTTCGGTGGGTCTATGCGGAATAGGCGGTCTGTCAACCCGGTGGCGCGATTCCCTTGGAAATTCACAGGTTGACTGCCACAGCCGGCGGGCTGACTTCAGCCTGTGGAAAACAACGCTGTTTTTTGTGGAAAAAGAGGGCGAACCCTGGTGAAGCAATTTCGATAAGAAAGCCTGATCTTTGCTTCGTCGCTGCTGTCGCTTTCGAGAATCGTGTCATTGGCGACAAGTCAGCAACAGCTTCTCTTTGGATCCAAGGAATCAATCTTTAGGGATGCCGTTGTTCCGCTTCAACGTGGTAGGCCCCAACGGGTGATCGGCATGGGGATATGGCGGGTGATGGTGCTCATGGCTGTGGTCTGAGTCATGGCTGTGGTCATGGGCAATGGGGATGCCGTCGGGTTGGCAGGCACCCGTGCACTCCAGCTCGCAGAGCGTGCAGCTTTCCGCAAGTCCTTCCACGTGGTGGTGGTGGCTTTCCTGGGCGCGTCCCACGTCCTGTTCGAAGCCCAGCACCTGGGCGCGGTACTTGCAGAGTGAGCAGTTCATGGCGGTGTCGCCCCGCAACACCTCGTCGACCCGTTCTTTGAAGGTGTCCACCACAAGTGTGTGATCGCCGAGGTAGCCAGCAGACAGAAACTCAACCTCGGGATGGTCGGCTGCGACGAGGTCGGTGTGCTGGCGTATCCGGCTCACCAGAACCCCTGAGAAGAGGAAGTAAGGCACCACCACCACCCGGCGGAAGCCCAGCTTCACGGCGTGACGAAGCCCCGGTTCCACCAGCGGGAAGGTGACGCCTGAATACACCGTTTCTCCCCAGCCGAAGCCAAACCCCTCCACCAACAGCCGCGTCACCTTGGCCACGTTGGAGTTGGCGTCTGGATCCGAGGACCCTCGACCCACCACCACCAAGAGGGTTTCGGCCAGGGGAACATCGTGCTCCGCTGCACTCAGGCACTCCTGAACGCGGGCCCCGGCTGCCGACACCATCAAACGGTCCACGCCCAGTTCACGGCCGTAATCGATCGGTAAACCCGTTTCGGCCGTATAGGTGTTCAGCACCGAGGGGATGTCGTTCTTGGCATGCCCTGCGGCGAAGAGCATGGCTGGAATGGCCAGCACCTTGGTGACACCCTTTTGCCGCAGCGCTTCAAGGCCATCACGAAGGATGGGGCGGGCAAATTCCAGGTAGCCGTGTTCCACCGGCATCGGGGCGAGCCGAGGCCGCAGGGCGTCCACCATCTGGGCGAACTCTTCAACGGCCAATCGGTTTCGGCTGCCGTGGCCGCAGATCAGAACGCCAAGGCGCTCGTTGCCGGTTTCCGCGTGCTGTTCGGCCAAAAGGTCGCTCTGCTGTTCCAATGGTTTGACGATATCGGTCGCATCGCAATGGATTCAGGCCGTCCCGTTTTCTTCAATGCGCAGGCGGCTGATGCGAGGCGCTCCGGTCTGGTTTCTCCCCGTCCAGAGGATTTGGTGGCCTTGGTTCAAAATTGGACTGGCCCCCGGCCGCTGCGGCTCTGTGGCGGGGGGACCACCTCTCGGGCCGCGGTGACCGACCACTGGACCCTGGATCTTCAAACCCACTTCCATCGTCTGGAGTGGCAGCCCGCGGATCAATCGGTCTGGATCGGGGCGGGTTGCCGCATGGGAGACGTGCTGGAGGCCTTGCGTCCCCATGGCCGAACCGTGGCGGCTGGTTTGTCGGGTCTGCCCGGACTGGGCTATGTGCTCACCGGCGGCATGGGGCCGCTGAGCCGGCAGGTGGGGCTCGCTGTTGATCAAGTGCTCGAGATCAAGGGGGTGTGGGGCGATGGCAGGCCCTTTGAGCTCTCGCGGGGCACCGATGGGGATTCATTGGAGTGGCGGGGCCTCTGTGGTGCGGCCCCATTTCTGGGGGTGGTGAGCGAGTTGCGCATGACCACCCAGCCGCTGCAGCAGCTGTGGCTGCAGCAGCGTTCGGTGTTTCCGGATCAGCTGCCTGAGCTCATGCTCGAAGCGGAGAGGGCCGACTCCAGCGCCAGCCTGCAGTGGCATTGGGAGAGCAGCGATGCTGTGCAGGTGCTCCAGATTTCCACTGCGCCCTGGGCCGGTGCGGAGCGAATTGACGGGTTGCATCAGCTCCCATCGTTGAGGGGATCGGCCCCAATACCTTCGCGATCTCACACGGAGGTGGTTGGCTTGCTGGGGCCGGCAGCTGCTGAGCTCTGGGGGGCCGTGCTGCCGGATTTATGCCGTTTGCTGCAGCACCGTCCTCACCCTGGCTGCAGCCTGGCCTGTCAGCAGCTTGGCGTCGCAACGCAACGGGTCCCTGTCGAAGCCACTTCTTTTGTTCATCGCGACGCCGAGTGGAAACCTTGGATCACGGCGGCGTGGACGCCGGGGGATACCCCTGGCCAGAAGCGCAGCCTCGCCTGGCTTGAAGCGGTCTGGCAGATCCTCGAGCCGATCTGCCCTGGCGTGCATCTGGCGCAGTTACATGACCATCTGCCCTTTCATCACAGGGAGTTGGAGGCAGCGTTCGGCCCCTGGTTGCCGGAGTTGCGAAAGCTGAAACAGCGCTTGGATCCGGCAGGCACCCTGCCGTCGCTCTGATTTACGGTCGCCGCTAACCGGCATCCGTTGATGGCCAAGCGATCCAACCCAACCCTGGTGAATCAGTGGTTGGCCAACCCCAGCAAAGACCTGCTTTCCGGTCTGGTGGTGGCGTTCGCCATGATCCCCGAGGCCATTGCCTTCTCGGGAATTGCTGGGGTGGACCCGAAGGTGGGTCTGTTTGGAGCGTTCTGCCTGTCGCTGACCATCGCAGTCGTGGGTGGTCGCATGGCCATGATTACCTCTGCCACCGGTTCCACCGCCCTTTTGATGACAGGGCTTGTGGCCACCGGTGAGGCCCGGGGTCCTGGCCTTGGCGTTCAGTACTTAATGGTGGCCGGGCTGGTCACTGGCCTGCTCCAGATCCTCTGGGGCTATCTGCGTCTCGCCTATCAGATGCGCTTTGTTCCCCAAGGGGTGCTGAGCGGCTTCGTCAATGCGCTGGCCTTGCTGATTTTTCAGGCCCAGCTGCCTCAGCTTGGTTTCGATTTTCATGCTGGAGAGGCTGATCATGGGGCCTCGTCTCTGCTCCCCCATGGCGGGCAGATCCCCATCGTCTGGGGATTGGTGCTTCTGGGCCTGGTGATCATCTATGGCCTTCCCCGGTTGACGCGGGTGGTGCCTTCTCAGCTGGTGGCCATCATTGTGCTGACGGCGATCAGCGTGGGGTTCAGCTTCGACATCCCCACGGTCAGCAGCCTCGGCACCCTCCCTGCGGGTTTGCCCTCCTTCAGCCTTCCTTTCGGAGAAGGTGGTGTTCCTTTCGACTTCGACACTCTGGGATTGGTGCTCCCCACAGCCCTGGCCATCTCCCTGGTGGGTCTGATGGAAACCTTCCTGACTCAGGACATCCTCGACGACAAGACCGACACCACCACCAACAAGAACGTTGAGGCCCGGGGCCAGGGCATCGCCAACATCGTCGCTTCCCTGTTCGGTGGCATGGCCGGCTGCGCTCTGGTGGGTCAGTCCGTGATGAATGTGGACAACGGCGGTCGCACGCGACTTTCAACCCTGTTCTCGGGGGTGAGTCTGCTGGCGATGATCCTGCTTGCTGGTCCTTGGTTGAAACAGATTCCGATGGCGGCCTTGGTCGCCGTGATGATCAGCATTGCCGTCAGCACCGCTGATATCAATGGCCTGCGCAACCTGCGACGCATTCCGAAGAGCGATACCTCGGTCATGCTGATGACCTTTGCCGTCACCATGCTCACCACCCCTCACAATCTCGCCCTTGGCGTCTTGGCAGGTGTGGCATTGGCTGGAATTCTGTTCAGCCGCAAGGTGGCCAAGGTGATTCAGGTTGAGGCCATCGAAATCAGCGATCAGGAGCGTTTGTACCGCGTTGAGGGCCAGCTCTTTTTCGTCAGCAAGGTGTATTTCCTTCAAGGATTTGATCTTCACGATCATCCCGAGCGCATCACCATTGACCTCTCCCAAGCCCACATCTGGGACCAGAGCGGCGTGGCCGCGCTCGATCAGGTCATCCGCAAATTCCGCAATAGTGGTTCTGTTGTGAGCGTTGTCGGCCTCAACGAAGAAAGCCTTGATCTGTTCGAGCGGATCGGTGGTCAGGAATCAGCCCATGCCTGAGCTTCAGCTTGGTTGGCACGACAAACACTGAGGTCTTGGCGCATGGCCAAAAGGCGCTGCTGAATCTGCACGTCTTGGGGGTTCGCCTCCACATACCGCTCGGTTACATCGTGACTGATGCTCAACAACAGGCAAAGCGTTTGAAAATCACGTCCTGCCCGTTGCTGGGCGCTCTCTAAAAGAACACCCAACAGCGCCATCTTGTTGTTGTAAACACCACGGTCTTTGTTCTCCCAGGCGAGCGCTCCAGGTGCAGTGATTCCAGCGATCAGTCCGGCCAAAAGCCAGGCCAAGACTCTCATTGAAGCAACACTATGTCCCGTAAACGTAGGTCGGACGCGATGGATGTGCCCGGGATCTGGGACAATCCCACCCGATCCGTACCAATGCTGATGTTCCGATCCAGTTCGCGTGTTCTGATCGTCGCTTTGGCCGGATTGTCCGCTTGCCTTGCATCCTGCGCCTCGCTGGACAGTGCTGGTGGATCGCGTCTGGATCTTGTTAAGGCGCGCGGGGAGTTGCTCTGCGGGGTGAGCGGCAAGATCCCAGGCTTTAGTTTTCTCAGTCCCGATGGTCGTTACACCGGTCTGGATGTCGACATCTGCCGTGCCATGGCTGCTGCTTTTGTTGGCGATGCTGACAAGGTTCAGTACCGGCCTTTGACCGCGCCCGAGCGATTCACGGCCTTGCGATCGGGCGAGATCGATCTGTTGTCACGTAACACCACCCACACCCTCAGCCGTGATGCGGTGGGGGGAAATGGGCTGCGCTTTGCGCCTGTGGTCTTCCACGACGGGCAGGGGTTGATGGTGAATGCCGCTAGTGGCGTTCGATCACTGGCTGATTTGAGCGGCAAGTCCATTTGCGTGGGATCGGGCACCACAACCGAGCAAAACCTCAACGACGCCTTCGCTTCCAAGGGGCTTCCCTACACACCGATCAAATATCAGGATCTCAATCAGGTGGTCGGCGGCTACCTCCAGGGGCGGTGCGAAGCCATAACGTCCGACCGGTCACAACTGGCGGCGGCGCGCTCTGGTTTCAGCGATCCCCAGGAGCATCTGATTCTTGATGACAGGATCAGCAAGGAGCCCTTGGCTCCGGCCGTTGTGGGTGGTGACCAGCCCATGGGCGATGCCATGACCTGGGTGGTCAACGCCCTGATTGAGGCGGAGGAGAAGGGCATCACCCAAGCGAATGTGGACGAGGTGGTGAAGAAAGCCGCAGCCGATCCCTCCCAGACCGCTCTGCGGCGGTTCCTTGGTGTGGATCCAGGCCTGGGTCGCAAACTCGGTCTCCCCGATGACTTTGTTGTTCAGGTGATTCGATCCACCGGCAATTACGGCGAGATCTACAACCGCCATCTGGGACCAGACAGCGCCGTGGCCATTCCGCGGGGGGCCAACCGTCTGGCCGGTGAGGGTGGTTTGATGATCTCCCCACCCTTCACCTGATGCGGCAGCGTCGACTTCTGGTTCAGGTTGGTGTCGCCGCCGTTCTGATTGGCCTGCTGGCCCTGTTGGTCAACAATCTGGCCGTCAACCTGATCCGTACGGGGTTGGGGCTGGGTTTTGGCTGGCTGGGCCGGCCTGCTGGTTTTGCCCTGGCGGAGACCGCTCTCCCCTATGCCCCCTCGGATAGCTACCTCTGGGCGTTGACCATCGGTTGGCTCAACAGCCTCAAGGTGATCGCAGCTGGCCTGGTGCTGGCCACTGTCTTGGGAGTGGCTGCAGGTGCAGCCCGCAGCAGTAACAACCGTCTGCTGCGCAGCCTGGCCGGCGGATATGTGGCGCTGATTCGCCAGGTTCCTCTGCTGCTGCAGTTGCTGTTTTGGTATTTCGTCGCCTTCCTTGGTCTTCCGTCGGTGCCCATTGGTGGGTTGATCCGGCTTTCGAATCAGGGCATTCAGTTGTTGGGCTTGAATCTCAGCGTTGAATTTTGCGCTGTTCTCGTCGGACTCACCGTGTTCACTGGTGCGTCGATTGCTGAGATTGTGCGCGGTGGCATCAATTCCGTGCCGCGGGGGCAGTGGGAAGCCTTCCGCAGCCTCGGGCTTGCTGAAGGGCTTGGGCTGCGTCGCATTGTGTTGCCGCAGGCGCTTCCAGCGATTCTTCCTGCGCTAACGAGCCAGTACCTCAATCTGGCCAAGAACAGCACCCTGGCGATTGCTGTCGGTTACGCCGATCTCTACGCCGTCAGTGACACCACCATCACCCAAACCGGTCGCGCCATTGAAGGCTTCCTGCTGCTGTTGCTCAGCTTTCTGGTGCTGAATTTGTTGATCAGCGGCGGCATGGCAGCTTTTAACCGTGCCGTGCTGGGTCGTCTGAACAGGAGCCGCTGATGAACCGTTGGTTGGATCGTGCGATCAGCCTGCTACTGCTGGTTTTGCTCGGATGGGCCGGTTGGTCGCTGCTGCATTGGCTGCTGGTTGGAGCCGATTGGTCTGTGGTGACAACAAATCTGCCGCTTTATGCGGTGGGCAGTTTTCCTGCGGATCAACGCTGGCGTCCGCTGCTGTGGATGGCTGCATTGATCACGCTCACGCTGCTGACTCTCGTCGGCCCGAAGCGGGGTTGGGTTCGTCGTTGGTTGCCGTTGTTGTGGATCGCGATGGCACCGCTGGGCCTCTGGCTCTTGGCCGGAGGTTTTGGCCTGCTGCCTGTGGGGACACGCAGTTGGGGCGGGCTGACGCTCACGCTGATGCTCACGGGAGGCAGTGGTGCTCTGGCGCTTCCGTTGGGAATTTTGTTGGCTCTGGGCCGGCGCAGTGATCTGCCGGTGCTGCGCTGGAGCAGCACCGCATACATCGAGTTGATGCGCGCTGTTCCGTTGATTGCAGTGCTGTTTTTCGGACAACTCCTGATTCCGCTGTTCCTCCCACCAGGGTTTGAGATCAACCGGGTTCTAAGGGCGGTCGTGGCCTTTGCTTTGTTTGCAGCGGCATATATTGCCGAGGATGTGCGCGGCGGACTCCAGGCGATTCCTCCCACCCAGCGGGAAGCCGCAGCTGTGCTTGGTCTGTCGCCTCGTCAATCGCTGCAACTGGTGGTGCTGCCGCAGGCGCTGCGGGTGGCACTGCCGTCCCTCACTAACCAGGCGGTTGGTTTGCTGCAAAACACAAGCCTGATGGCGATTCTCGGTCTGGTGGAATTGCTGGGCATCAGCCGCAGCCTGTTGGCGAATCCCGCCTTCATCGGGCGCTATCTGGAGGTTTATCTCTGGCTCGCTGCGGTTTACTGGCTGGCGTGTACGGCCATGGCGCTGCTGGCCCGGCACCTGGAAGTTCAGCTTGACCCTGCCCGCTCCGCCCCATGACCATTGCCATTCGTGCCACTGATCTGGTCAAGAGCTATTCCCAAGGGGTGAGGGCTCTCGATGGCGTCACCCTTGAGGTCAACAGTGGCGAAGTGCTGGTGGTGATGGGTCCATCGGGCTCCGGTAAGAGCACCTTGATCCGAACCTTTAATGGTCTGGAGACGCTCGACGGCGGTGCTTTGGATGTGCTGGGGGTGCGCTTGGATGCCACCCATGGCCAACCTCAGGTGCGGGCGATTCGCAAACGTGTGGGGATGGTGTTTCAGCAGTTCAATCTGTTTCCCCATCTCTCCATCATCGACAACATCACCCTTGCTCCGATCAAGGTCCAACAGCGCGCCAAAGCTGCTGCCGAGCAGCGGGCCATGGAGCTTCTCGAGCAGATGGGTATTCGCGAGCAGGCGCATAAGTACCCGGCCCAACTCAGTGGCGGTCAGCAGCAGCGGGTGGCCATCGCCCGGGCCTTGGCCCTGGATCCTGAGGTGATGCTGTTTGACGAACCCACCAGCGCCTTGGATCCGGAGCGGGTGAAAGAAGTGTTGGATGCGATGCGCCAGTTGGCCCATGGCGGCATGACGATGGTGGTGGTCACCCACGAATTGGGTTTTGCCCGTGAGGTGGCGGATCGGGTGATGTTCATGGACCGGGGCCAAGTGGTCGAGACTTCAGACCCGGAGACGTTTTTCACCAATGCCAGGGAAGAACGCAGCCGCAGGTTCCTCAACCAGATGCAGCACTAAACGAGTGAAACAACGTTGTTCCTCGTTTCAGGCCGACTGGCGCTCGCGCCAAGGTTCAGCGGGCTTTCTGCTGTTCCTTTGATGCACTGGAGCTGGACTGACAGTCCGTTGTATTGATTGCTTCCCCTTCCAATGGAAGTAGGCGGTAACGCTAACCAGCCAAAACGCCACGAAAGCGAGGGTCAATGCCAGACCGTGCATCCGAAAAAAGGTCAGCACAATATGAATGGATAGGGCAACTGAGCCCCCCAACAAAAACGCATTGCTCAAGAGCGAAGCGACGGTTGTCCTGAAGGATTTCAACGCTGTCGCTCGATACCTGGCTCACCATACCGAGCAAGAATTGCTGTGCCAGCCCTTTGGTTGAAGCGGCAGGTGGGTTGTCGCTCCGTCGCAAAAAAAGCTCCTCCCGGTATGGGAGGAGCTGATGAGGTTCAGCTTGGGGCGATGAACCGGAGGATCACTCGTCAACCTGGTCGGCAGCTTCGCTGTGCTCAGCAGCTGCACCCGTCGGGATCAGACGGATGGCTTTTTTGCCGAGTTTGATTTCGAACTCGTCACCGGGTTCCAGGTTCAGCATGGCGGTGTAAGCCTTGCCGATCAGCAGATTGCCATTCCCCTGAACTTTGGCGATGTAGCTCAGTTTGCGACCGCCTTTGCCAATTGCAGCACCACCGCTGCTCAGATTGACGCCCTTGGCCTCGAGCAGTGCCTCGTAGAAGGCAGTGAAATTCAGGCGATCACCACCGTCTTTCTTGTCAGAGACGTATCCGCAAGCTCTCACTAGGTCGGATTTGGAGACATCCCCAAGTTCTTTAACTTTGGCAAGCAGCTCAGAGCCGGTCAGCATTTTAAATGCATCTCAATGGATACATAGTTCATAACTGATTGCCTGGCTGGATGTCAATGAACCGATCCGATATTTCCACGACTTAGTGGTTTGATTGTTCGCTATCTAGGGATGCGTCTCTGTGGTCTGATCCCTGAGACTGCTCCCTTGCGAGGAATCTTGATGGGGGATTTTCAGGCGTGCTCAGTGGTTTCAACGTCAGGATCATTCGCCGGGCTGGTTGATGCCCATGCCGTCCGGACTGTTGAAGGGCTCGCAAACGATCGTGTACTCGACACGATCATCGTCAGAACAGCAGAAATCGCCGTAGTAGCGCTCAAGTTCATCGTAGGCAGCGTCATAGCTGTCAAAGCGCTGCCGCGTCAGACCGTCCTCCGCTTTATCACTGCGCACGATGCGATGGCGTGAAGCTGGTGGATGCATCAGCCGGATTCACGCGACCTACCTGAACTCAGATTAAGTGCGTTGCTGGGTGCATCTGGTCGATCTCTCCATTGGGGTTGATGCATCAGCTGCCGCAGGTTTCTAGGGTCGCGTTGTAGAGCGGAGGTGCCAATGCTTCGGTTTTTGCTGGAGCTTGTGCCTTCGCTGCTGATCGGGTTTTGGGCTGGACGACGCCATGAAACCCTCTCCACCCGCTTGGCTTCACCCTTGGTGCGCTTTGGGGTCCCGATCAGTGTGATGGGCTTGCTGCTGAAGGGAGGGTTGAGTGGCGACATGTTGCAGGCGGCGGGTCTTGCGGTGCTGGGCATGGGCCTCGTGCTGGTGGGGGCTGCGCGCTTGCCGGGATTGGCTCAGCTGGCATCTCCCTCGCTGCGGCTGGGAAGTTGCACGGGAAACACGGCTTATTTCGGAGTGCCTTTGGCCCTGGCATTTCTGCCCCCTGAGGCTCTTCCCATCAGCATTGGCTACGACCTGGGGGCGACTCTGCTGACCTGGAGCCTTGGACCGCTGCTGATCGGGTCGCAGGCCAACGGTGCGCAACGGCTGCGCGGTCTGCTGAGCAGTGTTGCGGGAAGCCCGGCAACACGAGGTCTTATTGGTGCTCTGCTGATCCAGGCGACTCCCTGGTCTGCGCCGGTGACCGACGCGTTGTGGTGGCCGTCCCGTTGCGTGATCTTGCTGGCCCTGATGGTGGTGGGCATGCGCCTGGGCAGCATTCATCGCCAGGGGATGACTCCGGCGGCACGTCCGTTGCAGTTGTTGAGGCCCTTGGTGGCCAAACTCTTGCTTTATCCATTGCTTCTGCTGCTGCTTGCTTCTCTGCTGCAGTTCAATCCGTTGATGGTTCAGGCGGTTGTTTTGCAAGGGGCCGCGCCGACGGCGATTTCGCTTCTCTTGATTGCTGAGTCTGTGGGTGCTGATCAGGAGCAGGCCGCAGGACTGGTGTTTTGGAGCACCTTGCTGGCGTTGGTCACGGCACCGTTATGGGGCGTGTTGCTGCGCCTTCAGTTCTGAAAACGGCGAAAGGTGAGGTTGATCCGCGTGGTCTGCACTCTGCGCCGCTGCGGAACACAGTGCATCCATCGGCTCTGACAGCCCGAGTGCATCACCAACAGGTCGCCATCTGCCAACGGCATCGACATTCGGCGTGTGGGGGTGTTGCGATGGCGGAGCTGGAAATCGCGCGTCGCCCCCAGTGAAAGGGAGGCAATCGGAGCCTGCTGATCAATTTCCGGTTCGTCATCAGCGTGCCAGCCCATGCGGTCCTCCCCATGGCGATACAGATTGAGCAAGCAGCCGTTGAAGTCGGTCTCACAAGCTTCATTCACTTGATGTAGCAATGGCTTGAACCATTCAGGCCAGCCACAGCCCGTGTGAATGGCACCGCTGTAGCGATAGTGAATTCCTTCGTTGGCAAGAAACACTGTCATCCGTGGCACAGGGTGGCGTTTGCCGTACACCTGCACGATGGGCTGCTGCCACAGGAGCTGTTGTTCAAGCTGGGATTGCCAGCGCCTTGCCTCGTCTCTCTTCAGCCACCCCCCATGCAGTGACCAATCCATTTCAGCTGTGGCTGTCTGGATGCTCATTCGTGACGTCGGATGACGAGGTCGGTTCGATCGAGGGACTGTCCCATACATTCGGTGGCATGGGAGCTCGCATCAGCCAAGACGAATTCCTGAAGCGCGCAGTGCAGCGTTTTGGTGATCAATTCGATTACAGCCTGATCCGTTGGCGCAGCTATAAGAGCCCTGTTCAAATCCGCTGCAACGAACATCCGGTTCAACCGATCACGATCACACCGGAAAAGCATCTTCAAACTCTGGGCGGGTGCCGTCACTGCCTTCGCGAGAGGCGTATCGCCTCTCTGGAGCGGGAACTCAACCGCAAATCCGCAGAGCGTCCCGGTTCCGTTGCTCTTGAGTCTCCAGCCAATCTGAAAGCCACTCCGAAGCGAACCGCTTGAGGCTTCACCCCGACCTGGGGCGTTTCAGGCCCCAAGGCTGACCCGCTGGTAGCAGAACCAGAGCCACTGTTGGAACAGAAGGTTCCGGTGCGACCTCCAGAGCGTCTTGGGTTGCTGAGCATCAAAATTCTCGGGCGGGGGAACATCACCCCGGGCTTGGTCACGTTCCATTTCTCCGAGGATCCGCCCGACGTTGTATTCCGGGTGGCCCAGATGCATCAGCTGCCGCTGATCCGGGGTCTCAAAAATGGTGTAACCCACCTGCTCGCCGTGGGCGAGCAGACGAAGACGTCCATCTCGTTCGGCGGCTTCCATCTCAGCGTCAGGCAGTCCCGCGTGACGGCTTTGGGGGCAGACGAAATCATCGTCTTGGGTTCCCATCAACGGATGCCCCGGAACGAGGCTGCGCATCGGGTAGATCCCGAACAGCTTTTTTGGGAACGCCACCTTGTCAACGCCAGCCAGGTAAGCGAGGGCGAATCCGGCCCAGCAGAGGCCGAGGGTGCTGGCACAGGTGTGTCGGGCTTCCTCGATCAACTGGACCAGTTCGCTCCAGTAACTGACCTGTTCAAACGGCAGATGTTCGACTGGGGCCCCGGTGATGATCAGGCCATCCAGGGGGCCCTGGGACAGGGCCTCATCCCAGCTCACATAAAGCTGGTCGAGATGGTTCTGATCCCAACTCTTGTAGGCATGCGAGTTGAGTCGAATCCAGATCGGTTCGATCTGCAGTACCGAAAGGCCCAGAGGATGCAGCAGGTTGAACTCGTACTGCTTGCCTAGCGGCATGATGTTCAAAATGCCGATTCGCAGTGGCCTGATGTCCTGACGTTCGGCCTGTTCAGGCTCAATCCAGGAGATCCGGTTGCGTTCAACCTCCGCGATCTTGTGGTAACTGCCAGGAAGGATCAGCGCCATGGATGCTGGGTTGTCATTCAGCTGAGAACGGCGAGGGCCTGTTCGAAGTCGGCCTTGATGTCATCGATGTGCTCGAGTCCCACGGAGACCCTCACCATCGTTGGTGTGACGCCAGCTGAGGCTTGTTCGGCTTCACTGAGTTGCTGGTGGGTTGTGGAGGCGGGGTGAATCACCAGCGTTTTGGCATCGCCCACGTTGGCTAGGTGGCTCGCCAGTTTGAGGCTGTCGATGAAGCGCACGGCGTCCTCGTAGCCGCCGTTGAGGGAGAACATCAGCATGCATCCCATGCCCCGGCCTGTCAGGTATTTCTTGGCCGCAGCGTTGTAGGGATCGCTTGCCAGTCCGGGGTAGCTCACGTGGGCGATGGCGGGATGGGCCTGCAGCCAGGTGGCCAGGGCCATGGCGTTTTCGGTATGGCGTTCCACCCGCAGACTCAGGGTCTCCAGACCTTGCAGCAGCAGGAAGCTGTTGAACGGACTCACGGCGGGCCCCCAATCTCGCAGGCCCTCCACCCGGGCCCGCAGGGCGAAGGCGATGTTGCGGTCATCCGGCAGCCCCAGCATCTTGCAAACATCACTGCCGAAGCCAAACGCATCCCAGTGCACCAAGCCGTGATAAGCCGCACTGGGCTGGCTCATCAGCGGAAACTTGCCGTTGCCCCAATCGAAGGTGCCTGCATCCACGATCACGCCCCCCAGACTGGTGCCGTGCCCCCCGATCCACTTGGTGGCACTTTCCACCACCACATCAGCGCCGTGGTCAATCGGTCGCAGTAGAGCACCACAGGCCCCGAGGGTGTTGTCGACGATCAGGGGGATGCCTTTCTCTTTGGCGAGAGCGGAAAGACCCTCAAAATCGGGAATGTTGAAGCGGGGATTGCCCATCGCCTCCACATAGAGCGCTTTGGTGTTGTCGTCGATCTGTGTCGCAAAGCTCGCGACGTCGTCGCCTTCGGCAAAACGCACGTCGATTCCCAATCGCGGGAACTGGACTTTGAACTGGTTGTAGGTGCCGCCGTAGAGGTAAGACGTTGAAACGAAGTTGTCTCCGGCCTGCATGCAGTTGGTGATCGCCAGGAACTGCGCCGACTGTCCTGAGGCAGTGGCCAGAGCGGCCACGCCGCCCTCGAGGGCGGCGACGCGTTTCTCAAACACGTCGGTGGTGGGGTTCATCAGGCGGGTGTAGATGTTCCCGAATTCCTTCAGACCGAAGAGGTTGGCTCCGTGTTCGGCGTCATTGAAGACGTAGGAGCTGGTCTGATAGATGGGAACCGCCCGCGCGTTGGTTGCACTATCGGGAGACTGCCCGGCGTGCAGCTGCAGGGTCTCGAAACGGTGAGACATGGTCTTCGGCGAGGTCCACTGCCCCCGTTCTAGACGTCAGAGAGCTCGGGTTTGTCGGTTTCCGCCAGAGAAGGGAAGGTGCTGCGGATCACAGCCTGGATGTCGCGGTGCGCTTCGCTGCGGAATCCAGCCACACCATCGGCGCTGAGCAGGGGGTAAGTGCGATCACTGGCGTCCACCTCGCGCAGGTGCTTCCAGCGGTTGCTGTTGTCTTCGGCTTTCAAGGCGTTGAGCGGTGCCTGGAAGTCGTAGGCCTTGGTGTTGCCGAGGGCGGCCACCTGGGCGGTGAGCTTTTCACGCACGGGGTTGAGGGCTTTGGCCTTCAACGTGTCGGGCAAGCCCAGCACGGGTTCGTAATGGTCGAGAAGGCGAAGTTCGGCTTCAAGCAGCACGGGCCATGCGCCGCGCTCGCCCTCGGCCAGGCCCATCCCCGATTCGGCCTCGGTCATCGCCTCGAGATGGAAGCGCAGCCAGCGGTAATAGGTCTTGTCCTTGATTGACTTCTTGGCCGCTGCCCGTCCGGTCACAATCGCCGGCAGCGCTTTTTCGGCCTTGCGCAGGAACAGGCGATCTTCCCGCTCCAAATTCATGGCCCCCCAGCGCTGCCGGTATTCCCAGAGCTCGACGTAGCGAGCCACATCAGCCTCGGACCAGCCGAGACCCTTCAGTTCATCACCGCGATGGGAGGTTTCCTTGGACACCCGCTTCCTGGATCACGCCAGGTCTCAGCGTAGGTGTCGATGCTCACCGGTTCGGTGATCTGCTGGCGGGGTTGGCCTGCAGATGTTTCTGAACACTGATGCGCTGCGGTTGGTTGTAACCCACAGGCAGCCACAGATCACCGGCCGCTGCATTGAAGTGGATCTCCCAGTGATACAAGCCGGTGTAGGCGGCAGGGTCCTCCCGCATCAGGGAGGCATAGAGCAGCACAGCGCGGCCGTAGTAGTCGCTGTTGTTGTAGCCCCAGAGGCCGCGGCGAATGTCCTGCAGTCCCCCCCGTCGCACCAGATAGCGTGCCGCGGCTTGAATGGCGTCGTGGGGATCGCGGATGTTTCCCGCACCAATCCCCGCTTCGGCCCAGGTGGTGGGCAGGAACTGCATCGGGCCTTGGGCATTGGCCACGGAGACGCCATCGATCCGTCCCATGCCCGTTTCCACCAGGTTCACTGCCGCCAGAACCTCCCATTCGATTCCCGTCGCCGCTTCGGCCTTGCGGTAATAGCTGAGCAGATTGGCCGCCGGTTCGGGCTGAATGATTCGCCAGGCGGGGAGCATGGTCGGTCCACGGCCACGGCTCATACGAACGAATTCACGCCGTGCTGCCAGGTGCCGTTCGGCCACGCTGCGCCAGCGCGGAGGCAGAGCGTTGACCACCTGCTGGGATCTGGGCTGGTCCGTGGACAGAACCCGGTAGATCACCTGTTGTTGGTGCCCCAGATCGGGCAGCGCCTCGGCCGGGGTGGCTGGATCTCTGAGCGCCTGTTCAACAGCCGCCAGCAGTGTTGCCAGCTCGGCCACGTCGGCTGGCACAAGGGGGTACTGCCGGCCGTCACGTGTTTTGGGTTGGCTCGCTTCAGCCGGTAGCGCCACAGGCGTGGTCACCACTGCCGCGGCCACCACTGGCTTGCTCACTACCGCTTCGGCTTCGGCCCGTGGCTGTTTTGGTCTCAGCCACAGCCCTGTAAGCAGGGTTGCTGTGATTGCCGAGACAACCAGCACGTTGCGGCTGCGCATTGAAGGCCGGAGCGCTCTGCTGACCCTACCGGTGCGGTTCAGGCGGCAAGAAAGGTGCTGCGGTCGTGAAAGTCCGCCTTCTGGCCGTGGCGGAGGGCCCAATGGCTTAGACCATCCTGCCCGCGGTCGATCACAGCCGTCAGTGCTAGTTCAGGACAGACCCCTGGCGGCCACCAGGGGTCCAGAGCAATTTGGGCGTCGAGCTGCAGTTGATGCGCCCCGCGTTGCAGACGGACCATCGGGGGCGTGCTGAGCTCCTGCCGGGTCTGGCCGCTGCGGTAGCCATCAAAGCGATACACCGCCCAATCGCCATTGGCAGCCAGATTCACTTCCCAGTAGCGCTGCTCTCCAGGGGCAGAAATGAATGCCTCGAAGCAGGTGGTGGTCCAGAGCTCATCTTTGCGCTGCCCCTGTTGGGGCCCATTGTTCAGCTCCGCCGGCAGCTTCAGGACGTCGATGCCCTTGGCCGCGCAGGCCAGAACCCCATAGCTGAGTTCCAGCCAACCCTCGCGCTTCCACACCAGCTCGGCGCTGATCTGGACCCCCGTTGAAATGGACCGTTCAAAGGGAATCAGGCGGCAGGCCTGACGCAGCATCACGGCAGAACGCGCCATCTCAGTGGCTTGGGCTCTGCTGCTGCTTCAGCCGCGCAACCAGTTGCTCCAGGGCGTTGAACTGCTGCTCAACCGTTTCGGTGAGTCGGAACTGCACCAGGGCCCGTTGCAGGTTGTGCCCAGGTCGATCGCAGCGGAAGTACACGTCACCCTCCAGATGATCCGTCAGAAACCGCAGCCCCAGTTCCAGGGGGATCAGACGGATGCAGTGGGGCAGATAGTGCAGGTCCCAGTCACTCAGGAACCCCCCAGCGACGGATAGGTAGCCCGTGAGGATCGCCTCACAGAGCTCCATGTCGAAGCGCACATCGTTGAGGCAGAGAGATTCTTCGCCGGCTGGGTTGCAGCAGGAGCGCACGCAGTCGCCGATGTCGTAGTGAACGAGCCCCGGTTTCACCGTGTCCAGATCAATCAGGCCGATCGCCTGACCGCTGGCTTCATCGATCATCACGTTGTTGATCTTCGGGTCCCCGTGGATGGGACGGTGATGCAGTTCACCGCGGGCGAGGGCTGCTTCCAGAACATCCACGCTCTGGCGACGAGCATCGATAAAGGCGCAGGCGTCACGTTCGGCAGCACCCATGCGGTCGGTTGCCTTGGCGACCGCATCGAAGTGTTGGAGGTAGGCCGGCGTGACATGGAAATTTTCGAGGGTGTCCGCCAATTGATCGGTGGGTAAGTCATTGATCAGGTGGTGGAACATCCCCAGCCCATATCCCACTTCCTGGGCGTGGGCCCTGTTCCGGATCACGTCACTGGTGGTGGCGGCGCCGATGTAGGTGATGGAGCGCCAGAACTCTCCGTTCTGTTCGATCCAGGGGGAGGCCTCACGACGACAGGGAACCACCCGGGGCACTTCCCAGCGCCTCCCCTGCAGTTGTGGCGGTGGAGAGGCAAGGCGTCGTTCCATGTGCTCACCCAGGGCCTGCAGGTTCTGCATCACCAGGTCGGGAC
The DNA here is from genome assembly GCA_016779825.1 of Synechococcus sp. BS301-5m-G53. Taxonomy (GTDB): domain Bacteria; phylum Cyanobacteriota; class Cyanobacteriia; order PCC-6307; family Cyanobiaceae; genus Parasynechococcus. The sequence continues at coordinate 50,343 of JADHMX010000003.1, forward strand.
GATCGAACACCGTTGTGTTCAGGCGTTGCATGACAAAGGCACCGTCACGCCCCTCATGGGTCACAAGGAAGGTTTCGTTGACGTTGCCCGAGCCAAGGGAGCGGATGGCTTTGATCCCCTCGCGAGGATGGAAGCGATCGGCGATGGCTTCCAGGGCCTCGGTCATGAACGGTCGCATGGGTCTCACACGGCACCATGCCGTTCTTCCGGCGTTCTGCCCCGTTCGGGTGTGCAGAACAGAAGCCGACTCAGGTCTCGAGCTGGCTTTCGATCACATCCATTAATTCCAGGTAGGCCGGCGTTCCGGTCTCACCGTTCTCGTCGAGGGCCATCTTCCCTCCCATGGCCTGATTGGCATTGTCGGCAATCACGGCGTTCACCACGAGGTCGAGGGCTTTGGGCACATCGAGGTTCTGCAGCGCTTCGGCGTAGCGACGGCTGTGGCTGGGTCGCACGGATTCCTGGCAGTAGCTGGAGAGTTCCCGGCTTTCCGTCATCACCTGGTAGGCGGTGTCCTTCACGCCCGCCCGTCCGTAAATCGCCATGTAGAGCAGATTCACCATGGAGGCGTCATGGGCCGGAATCCCGTATTTGCGGGCGATTTGAGGCCAATACCGCAGTGATTTCAGACCCTCAAGTCCTCCTTTGCGCAGGCCCGCGGCTTCACACCACTGTTCCAACTCCTCCATGGAGTGGGGACAGCGGCCCTGTTCTCGCATCGCCTCCGCCATCACTTGCCCGGCCTGGAAATTGCGGGTGGGACTGCCGGAGACCGGCAGCATCATGCTGCCGCGCACATCGGCCACCATCGCCGTGAGCTGGCTGAAGGTGTGATCCCGCACCCGCTCAAAGTCGCCATCGCGCACCAGGGTGGATTCAATCCTGGGGACGGCGTAGCCCAGTTCCGTGAGGGGAAAGGGCTGACGGTGGTAAAGCCGTTGGCGGTCGGGGCGTGCCATCGACACGGTGGCCGCTTGATCCAGGCATTGGTTGAGCAGCAGGGTCAGCAGCGTTGGCAACACCCCGGGGTTGTCCTGATGGAAGCCGTAGCCGAAGCCGGCGAACACCGAGGCCATGTTTTTGGCGGCCTTGATGAACTGCCCCTCCACGTTGTGAACACCGGCGGAGACCTGGATGTTGGGGGACAGTTGATCCATCAGCTGGGCCCCCAACATTGCTGTGAGGGCATTGGGATGGCAGAAGTTGGCTGTAAAGCTGTCGAAGGGGTTGCGCAGCGCTCCATGGCGGTGAAAGCCGGAGAAGAAGGCGAGTTCCGGTTGTTGTTCACACAGCACATAGGCGCTGTTGCTGATCGGGTCATGACTGAAGGATCCCGCCAGGCAGGCCAACACCACTTGCTCTCGATGGAGCTCTTGGCGCAGGCGGCAGGCTTCTTGGAGGTCTTCTTCGATGTGATTGCTGTTGGCGCTGAGCACCACAAGCTCACAGCGCTGGATCAGATCGCTGAGGCTGTTGGCGACCAGCTCACCGCCGCTTCTGTGGCCACCCATCTCGAGCACGCTCTCCACGTGCTCGTCGTCCATGGAAGCAATGGTCTCTTTGGGGAAGGCTCCCAGGAGGTCGCGGCCTGGACGAGGGGCCAGCAGCAGACGTCCTTCGGCGTTCTGCATGGCGCAGTTGTAGGCCAGAGAGGCGGGATAAAGCCCGACGCTGTAGAACCCCACCTTGCCGATCGCCAGCTCCTGCACGCGCCGACGGATTGCTCCGGCGTCCAGGCTCTGGTCGAAGAAGGAATTGCGCATGCCGGCAAGACTAAGCAGCGTTCCCGATCAGACCGCTCACCGCAGACAGACGCCAGTCCCTTGGGTGATGCGGAGTTCCGCCCATAGGCAAGCTCTGGAGTTGACCCAATTCAATCGCTCTTAAATGCTGTAGATCGTTTTGGAGGCCTGCGAAGCATCTACCAAGCTGGAAGACTGAATGAAAGCAAGAAGCAAAAATTCAATGGCACTTGAATGGCTTAAAGGCCCATGATCTGTCTGTAGTTTTGGTTGGAGCGTGTTCGCTCATTCAGAGCTTGGATTTCTGGATAAGCCGAGAGATCTTCGTTGGGATAAAAAATGGGGAGGTAGCCGAGGTAGGCGTTCACAGCACAATCGGCTGCTGTCCAAGACTCACCCACAAGAAACTTTTTCTTGCTGTACAGGTCGTTGAGTGTCGCCATCAGCCTTGGAAACTCCCGCTCCTTATTGGAGGGAACGAATAAGGCGATCGCCAGTGTGGCGTTGGCGAAAAGAATCCACTGGCTGATCGAAGCGCGTGTCGCGGGGTCTTTGATCTCGTTGGCGTAATTCTCAGACAGATACTGAAGAATCGCCCCCGACTCAAACAGCACCAAGCCATTGCTGTCGTCTTTGAGGGCTGGCAATTTGCCGAAAGGATTCACCTCCAAATAGCTTGTGTCAAGATTTTGACGAGCTGCCAGGTCAATGTTGATGTATTCGTAGGAAATTCCCTTTTCTGCCATATACCATTTCGGCATCGAAACACGGGTCTTGGGACCGCCGTAGAGATAAAGCGTCATTGCTGATTTTTGACGATCTCCATGTTATCCCTCGGGATTAAATGCTGCGGTTGCGTTGCAGATGCTCTGTTCAGTATTGATGTCAATGTTGGATGCCTTGATGGCGATCCAATTGTGTTGGAAATTTTGCGTGCAAATCTGTTCCGCCGGAGTGCAAGAACAAACATCTGTTTGATAACAGCCTGAGGGTGCTGTGCAGTTGCGATCACGGGCAGGCCCGGTTCAAACACGCTGTAATGCGCTCAAACCATTGCCTATAGGCCTGTGACCAGCCGTGAACTGCTGATGGCGTACCGCTGGCCCGCTGCGGTTGTGTTGTCCAGCTTGGTTCTGGCGGTCACGGCCGCCAAGTTGTTGAGTCGGCCCATCCCCATCGCGATCAAGGGTGGGTTGCAGGTCGACAAGTTGGTGCTTCCGCCCAATGTCACCATCCGATCCGACAGCCCTTTGCCGGTCGTGGTGCAGGAGCAGGTGACCATCGGCGGCGATGTGCCGCTGGCGATTGAAGGTCCTGTGTCGGTGAAATCGATTGCGGGGGCTGTGACGGTCAATGCCGATGCACGGGTCACCGGGGTGGAAGGGCAGGTGTCTGTCACGGCTGACGACCCGCTGGCTGTGCGAGCCGATGTGTCTGTCGACAACAAAGTCACCATCGGCGGCAAGGTTGACATTCAGGGCAAGGTGAAGCCGACCTTGCTTCCTGTCCCGGGGCTCTGATCAGCGGTTGCGGGGGGCTTGGCCGTTGCCGACGGTCAGCCCCTGCTCCCAACGGTTGAGTTGCCGCAGTGCCAGGGCCGACAGTGCGGCGGTCACCAATCCGGCACTGCTCCAGGCGCTGCCCTGTTGGATGCCCACAAGCACGGCGGATCCCCAGAGCAGCGTCCAGGCCCAGGGGCGAGCAGCGCGAATCCGCGTCAGCGCCGACGAGCAGCTGCGGCAATGGATGGTGTGGCTGTTATACCGATCCATCAGCGCCGTGGTGGTTTGCCGCGGCGGCAGGGGTTGTCCTGCAAAGGGCTCACCGCCGTTGACGTTCAACCAGCGATGCAGGGCTGCCACGTAGACGTCTGCCGTTGTGGGCATGAAAAAACTGCGTTCCACAGCGGGGCTGCCGCCGGCCCGTTCCAGCACCCGTTCCTGCCAGTGCAGGAACACCTGATCGTCTTCCAGCACCTTGTGATTGCCGATGTGCTGCAACCAGCGGGGCCGCAGTCCGATCAGTAGCCGGGGGATGGCGGATTGGAACTGGAAGGGGAAACGGGCAAACAGCCGGCATTCGCCGCGGCGAATCGGAACGGCATAAACCACCGTGAGGATCCGCCCGAAGCCTTTGGCGGTGAGGTCATGCCACATCAGCTGTGGGGCGTGAAAACGGGTGGATTGGGCGCCGAGCTTGCCCCGACGCGGCCCCTCCTCCCAGTAGGCCGTGAAACCGCTGG
>JADHMX010000045.1 GCA_016779825.1 Synechococcus sp. BS301-5m-G53
GCAAGCGACAGCGGCTCCCAGAACCGGCGCCGTTGACTCACAAAGATCACCGACACAAGCACCATCACGACACCGATCCACTGGAGCAGATCAAGGCGCTCTCCCAGCAACCACCCACCGGTGGCCAACGCAAACACCGGCGTGAGGAATCCAAGGCTGCTGAAGCTGGTGAGATCGCGCTGATTGGCGAACCAGAAAAACAATCCGTAGGCCAGGGCGCTTCCGAGCAGGCTCGCGTACCCCATGCGCGCCCAGTCCGTTGCCGTCCAGGCCACACCAGCATCCGTGCGCTGCAGGGCATGTACCAAGAGCAGGGGAAGTCCACCAAGCACCATGTGCCAGGCCGTCACAGTGACCGGATCGCTGTGGCGTGAAGCAAAGCGGATCAACACCGTGCCAGCAGCCATGGCGACGGCCGCAAGCAACATCCAGCCCTCACCGGGCTGCAACACCTGCTGCAGCATCGGCGGATCCGCCAGCAACCACCAGTGCCCCAACAGCTCAGCGGGCAGGCCGATGCAAACAATTCCCGCCAGACCAATGGCCAGGCCCATCCAGCCAATGGGATTGATCGATTCCATGAACAGAGCACGGGCCATCAGAGCCACCAGCAGTGGCTGGCAATCGATCAGAACAGAACCAAGGCCCGCGCCGGTGCCCTCCAACCCCCGCGCCAAAAGGCCTTGAAACAAGGTGGCATCCACCAGGGTGAACAGGAGGAACCAAGCCAGGTCACGGGAATCGATCGCCAGGCCACGGCCGGTGCACTGACCCCAGAGCAGAAGAGCCAAACCGGCTGGCACCAGGCGCAAGCCAGCCACCAGCCAAGGGCCCGCACTGGCGAGCAATGGCGCCATGGCGGTCATGGCGGTTCCCCAGAGCGCGAAGGGCAGCACCATCAGAAACCAGAGTCGTAGTGACGGCATGGATGGACGCTTGGGTGCTCTTTTTAAGATCTGGAGTGATGCAGACGCGCAACATGATCTGGCCCTTGCGGCGAAAGTCCCGACGACGGATGGCGCGCATCGTTGTTGACGGCCCCATCACGGGCGCCACGCGAAAGCGGGTTCTGAAAGCGCTGCGGGAGGTCAAGCAGAGGGAATTTCCAGCCCTGCTGCTGCGGATTGACAGTCCAGGCGGCACGGTTGGAGACAGCCAGGAAATTCATGCAGCCTTGCTACGGCTCCGGGAACAGGGCTGCCGTGTGGTTGCCAGCTTTGGCAACATCTCCGCCTCCGGGGGCGTTTACATCGGCGTGGCGGCTGAAAAAATCGTCGCCAATCCCGGCACGATCACCGGCTCCATCGGGGTCATCCTGCGGGGCAACGACCTCTCTCGGGTTTTTGAACGGATCGGAATTCGCTTCGACACGGTGAAGAGTGGTCCGTTCAAGGACATCCTTTCCCCGGATCGCCCGCTGAGCGATGCCGAACGAGCTCTGCTTCAGGAGCTGATCGACAGCAGCTACGGCCAGTTCGTCGGTGTTGTGGCTCAGGGGCGAAACCTTGAGGTGGAGGCGGTGAAGCGCTTCGCCGATGGACGGGTGTTCAGTGGAGAACAGGCGCAGGCCCTGGGCTTGGTGGATGAACTCGGCGACGAAGAGCATGCCCGTCGCCTTGCGGCGCAGCTGGCCGATCTCGACGCGGACGACATTCGTCCCGTCACCCTGGGCAAACAACGCCGCAAGCTCAGCGGCCTGTTGCCGGGATCCCAGATCTTGCATCAATTGCAGCAGCGCCTATCCATCGAGTTGATGGGGAGCGGTCAGGTGCTTTGGCTATACCGCCCATGAGCAGCTCACCCCTTGTTCTGAGAGGCCTACGTGGGGCCACCACCTGCACGGAGAACAGCACAGAGGCCATTCAAGCCGCGGTCAGCGCCCTGATGGATGCCCTTGTTGATCGCAATGGTCTGACCCCCGACCAGCTGGTGTCGGTGACGTTCTCGGTGACGGCTGATCTTGACGCCTGTTTTCCAGCCGCCATTGCACGGCGGCGGCCAGGCTGGGACACGGTGGCGCTGCTGGACTGCCAGCAAATGGCCGTTCAGGGAGATCTTCCACGCTGCATCCGTGTCCTGGCCCACGCCTGGATTCCGCAGGGCCAGCAACCGGTGCACCCCTATCAGGGCGATGCGCAGCGGCTGCGACCGGACAGATCTAGTCACAACTGACAGATCAGCCTCCGACCCCTGAGATCACCGCCCCGTGGTTGGACTCAGGAGAATCCCATCAACGAGACGTTTCCTATGGCCCGTTCCATCACTAGACGCTTGCTTGCTGGAGCCGGCACCGCGGCGGCTCTGCTGATTGGCTCCACACTGACCCGAGCTCCCGAGCAGATCGCCCACGCCCAGGGCACACCGGGATTGATGGAATTTCGCTGGGACACCGACCGCGATTACCGCAAGCTCTACTACTGGCAGAGCTCCGAGATTGAAAACGATCGCGCCGACTGGTTCCTGACCTTGCGCGAAAAGGACCGCAAGACCGCCATCCTCAAACTCACCATCACCGTTCCGGACTATTTCGACTCCAAGCTCAAACCCCATCGCATCAGCCTGTGCCGCACCACCGCCGGCAGCATGATGAGCCGCACCAAATGCAAGGAGACAATCCCCGCCGTCATCGAGGTGAACAAAGATCAGACTGAAATCGTGGTTTTCCCCGATACACCGCTGCCTGCAGACGGGGACTACTCGGTCTGGATCAAGCTGTTCAATCCCACCGGCAAGCGGATGTACCAATTCAATGCTTTGGTGCAGGCCCCCGGAGATGTGCCGATGTCCGGCTACAGGGGCAGCTGGCTGATCAGCGTGGACTGACTGATAAAATCCCAAATTCAGATCGGCCGGTAGCCAGGAGACGTCCATGACCAAGCGCACCCTCGGGGGAACAAACCGCAAGAGGAAGCGCGTCTCGGGTTTCCGTGTACGGATGCGCTCCCACACCGGCCGTCGCGTGATCCGCACGCGTCGCAAGCGCGGCCGCGCTCGCCTCGCCGCCTGATGGCCTGGGATGAATCCAGAGGATTCATCCCATCCTCGGCTCCTTTAAACAGGATTGGTTGATGGTCCTTCCCGCCTCCATGCGATTGCGCGGGCATCGATGCTTCAACCGTTTGCACCGATCGTCCAAGCGACAGCACGGAACCTTGATGGTTCTGCGCGTTGCTGCAGGTGACTCCAATCTGCTCCGCCAGGAGTTGCGGGGCATCCAGGAGACAACCTGTCGCTGCGCTCTGGTGATCAGCAACAAGGTGAGCAAGCGTTCCGTCAAGCGGAATCGCCTCAGACGGCTTTTGCATGACCACCTCCGTCAACGTTTTGAACAACGCAACGACCTGGCAGGTCGCTGGCTGTTGATCAGCCTTCGCCCGGAAGCCGCGGAAGCCGAACCCACACAGTTGCTCGAAGAATGCGACAGTCTTCTGAGAAGCGCCGGACTGGATCCATGACCAGCATTCAGGAAGATGTCCACTACGACGGTGGACCAGCCCGCGGGGATCTGATCTTCAACATCCTGCTTGGCTTCACGCTGATCGGCCTTCCCTTCACCATTGGGGCCGTTGTTCGGGCCCTTTGGCTGCGTTTTCGCATCACCAGTCGCCGCATCTCGGTAACGGGGGGCTGGATGGGTAAAGACAAAACCCAGGTGGTGTACTCGCAGATCAGCGAGGTGCGCACCGTTCCCCGGGGTTTCGGCGCCTGGGGAGACATGGTGTTGGTGCTCAAGGATGGCGCCAGGCTCGAGTTGCGCTCGATGCCCCGCTTCAGGGAAGTGGAGGCCTACATCCTCGAGCGCATCAACAACCGTGCGGCCAAAGCCCAAGAGAAAACCACTGAAGGTTTCGCCGCCTGAGTGCAGCTGTTCATGCACACTGGCCTCACAACGTCCCGCTCCCCCGTTTCTTCAACGTGATCGGATACATCTCCGACAACCTGCTGATTCCAATCCTGGACTTCTTCTATGGATTGGTTCCGAGCTATGGCCTGGCCATCGTCGCCCTCACACTGGTCATCCGGATCGCGCTCTACCCCCTGAGCGCAGGATCGATTCGCAGCGCCCGGCGCATGCGCATCGCCCAACCGGTGATTCAGAAACGCCAGGCTGAGATCAAAAGCCGGTACGCCAACAATCCGCAGAAACAGCAGGAGGAGCTGGGCAATGTGATGAAGGAATTCGGCAGTCCCTTGGCGGGATGCCTTCCTCTTCTGGTGCAGATGCCGATCCTGTTTGCCCTGTTTGCGACTCTGCGGGGCTCACCGTTCGCCGATGTCCCCTACACCTTGAACATGAAGGTGTTGCCGGCAGATCAGATCGCCGCTGTTGAACCCAAGCCGTTCAACAGCGCCAGCCATTCCATCTTCATCGGTGAAACCGACCATGTGCCGGTGATTGCCAGCCTGCCGCGGGGCACCAAGATCGGCGTTGGCGACAGCGCCACAGTGAACCTTCATACGAAGGACGGCCGCGCTTTCAGCGATGTGCTCACGGATGTTGAGAACTCTGGACGCTTTGCTCCGACGTGGGCGGTGACCAAGGGCGATGACATCGTCAGCGTCAGTGAAGACGGCACCATTACCGCTCTCGCCGCCGGTGATGCCACCGTTGAAGCCAAGATTCCGGGCCTAGCAGCCCGCAGCGGCTTCCTGTTCATCAAAGCCCTGGGCCAGGTGGGCTTCTATGCCGACGGTGCCATCAACTGGGATATCGCGATTCTCGTTGCCGGCTTCGGCGTCACCCTGTTCATCTCCCAACTTCTGTCGGGCATGGGCATGCCTGCCAACCCTCAGCAGGCCACTGCCAACAAAATCACTCCAGTGATGATTACGGGGATGTTCTTGTTCTTCCCTCTCCCCGCCGGCGTTCTGCTCTACATGCTGATCGCCAACATTTTCCAAGGTCTGCAGACCTTCATCCTCACCAAAGAGGCACTGCCCGACAACCTCCAAAAAATTCTGGACCAGCAAATGGCCCAGAAAACAGTGACGGTCTCCGCCACATCCGGCGGCTCACGGCTGCCGTTTGAACCGAAGGGCAAGTGATCGAGGCACTGGAGCCTGTTCCCCTCCAGGAGCTCCGGGCCCTCGGCACTGCGAAGGTCTGGCAGGTTGAGGGTGAGCTCGATGAGCTCCCCTCGCTCACACCGGTGCGAGGCCATGTCTCCGCAGAGCACCGCGGCAACGTCTTGGCAGTTCAAGGGAAACTCAACACGATCGTGACGCTCTGCTGCGATCGCTGCCTGAATCAGTTCAATCAGAAGCTCAGCTGCACGCCTTCGGAACTGATCTGGCTGGGAGGAGAGCAACCGACCGCCGACGAGCTGGAGCTTTCCGGAGAGGTTGCCGAGATGGAAGGGCTGGTGGACGTTCTGGATCCACGCGGTCAATTTGACCCCCAGCAATGGGCCTTCGAACAGCTCAACCTGCTGTTGCCCGTCGTGAACCACTGCGGTGACCACTGCCCAGGCCCACCAGGACTCCAGCAGCAGCCCGTGATCCCACACACCACGCCGAAGGATGTGGATCCCCGCTGGCAGGCCCTGCAACAGCTCCAACAGCAGATGAAGCAGCCATGAGCAGTGCCGCCTGGGGGCACCAGATCGACCTTCTGGTGCGTGCGCGCACACCCCTGATCTGGGTGCGCAGCAATGAAGAAGCCCGGGTGGAAAGCCTGCTCGGAGAGGCTGCTCAACGGCTTGCACGCCAGCTGGTCTGCTGGAATTTCATCGACGGCATCAGCGGGCCGGTGAATGCCGACGGCCAGGGGAGCCGTCAACCGATGGCCATGCTGCAGTGGCTTCAGCAGCGGGATACGGGCAGCCCAACCCTGCTGCTGGCCAAGGATTTTCATCGTTTCTGCGATGACCCGGGCGTCGCCCGGATGCTGCGCAATCTCGAAGCATCACTGCGCAGCACCCCTCACACACTGGTGTTGTGCTGCGGGCAATGGACACCTCCAACCGATCTCGAAGAAAGCCTCACGCTCCTCGATCTCCCCCTTCCCGACAACGACGACTTGCGCCGACTGATCAGCAGCATCAGCACCAGCAGCGGCAGTCCCCTCTCTGCTGCCGTGTTGGATGAACTGGCGCAAGCCTGCAGTGGGCTCAGCGAGATGCGGGTTCGTCAGGTGGCCGCCCGCGCCCTGGCCCGCCGCGGCCAGTTGGGGCCAGACGATCTTCAGGAGGTGCTGGAGGAGAAACGCCAGACCATTGCCCGCAGCGAGGTGCTGGAGTTCTGCCGCAGCGATGCGGGCACGGAAGCCATCGGAGGTCTTGACGGTCTCAAGACCTGGCTTAACCAACGGCACCGGGCATTTTCGGAGGATGCGCGGCGGTTCGGCCTGCCTCTCCCCCGTGGCGTCTTGCTCGTAGGACCGCAAGGCACAGGAAAATCACTCACGGCCAAGGCCATCGCCTGCAGTTGGTCCATGCCCCTGTTGCGGCTGGATGTGGGACGTCTGTTCGCTGGATTGGTGGGTGCCAGCGAGGCACGCACCCGCGAGATGATTCAACGGGCTGAAGCGATGGCGCCCTGCGTGCTCTGGATCGATGAGATCGACAAGGGCTTCGGGGGGGATGGTCGCAGTGACGGCGGCACCACCCAGCGGGTTCTGGCCAACGTGCTCACCTGGATGGCCGAAAAACAGTCACCGGTGTTCGTCGTCGCCACCGCGAACGGCGCTGAGAAACTGCCTCCGGAGCTGCTGCGCAAAGGACGTTTCGATGAAATTTTCATGCTCGATCTGCCCAGCAGCGCTGAACGCAACAGCATCCTTCAGCTGCATCTGGAACGGCGACGCCCTGGGCTGAAGCTTCCCCTTGAGACCGTGGTGAGCCGCAGTGAAGGGTTCTCCGGAGCCGAACTGGAGCAGACCGTGATCGAAGCGATGCATCTGGCCTTTGCGGACAACCGCGAATTGACGGAGCCGGATCTGATTGGAGCGGCATCCCAGCTCATCCCCCTCTCACGCACCGCCAGCGAACAGCTGGAGCGGCTGAAGCAGTGGGCCGCCGGTGGCCGTGCTCGCCCTGCCTCTGTTGCTGCAGGTAAAGAAGCCTGACGTGGCGTAACGAACGTCGTCCTTGAGCAAGGCGGCAGCCAGCGCGCTCCCTACGGTCCGAAAAATCGCAGGACCCACGTGGAGAGCCGCAACGACATCGCCACTCAGCTCTGCGTGGCCTGCCTTGGCGCTGGTGTGATCACGACCATGGCCGTCGCCCAGGGGCAAAACCCTCTCACCGCTCTTGGCATCACCCTGTTCTCGGGCATTGCAGCGGTGATGGTGGGCCAGGTGCTCTGAAGCGGACTGCCATAGGCTGCCCGCGCTGACGCCCCTGAAACCGTGCTCGATCAGCGCCTTGTGCGTGACAACCCTGAAACGATCGCCCAGCAATTGGGGCGTCGAGGAAAGGCTGTTGATCTCACCAAACTGCAGCTGATTGCTCAGCAGCAGCGCGATCTGGAGCAACAACGCAGCAGCCTTCAGGCGGAAGGCAACCGGATCGGCAAGGAAGTGGGCCAGCGCATCAAATCAGGCGCTGATCCCAAAGGCGACGAGGTCGCCGAACTCCGCCAACAGGGCAATGCCATCAAGCAGAAGGTGGCGGTGCTGGAGGAGGAGGAGAAGCAGCTCTCGAGTGAGCTCAAGCAGCAGCTGCTGGGGTTTCCCAATCTCCCCTCAGACGCCTGCCCTGACGGGCGCAGTGAGGACGACAACGTTGAAGTGCGCCGCTGGGGGACCCCCCGCGTTGACGACAACCTCGAGGAGCACTGGCAGATCGCGGATCGTCTGCAGCTGTTCGACACCGAACGGTCCGTCCGCATCGCGCAGAGTCGGTTCGTCACCCTGTTGGGCCAGGGGGCACGCCTGGAGCGGGGCCTAATCAATTTCATGCTCGACCTTCACGCGAGCAAGGGGTACCGGGAAGTGCTGCCCCCGGTGCTGGTGAACAGCGCCAGCCTCACCGGATCAGGACAACTGCCCAAGTTCGCTGAGGAAAGCTTCCGTTGCGCGGATGACGACCTCTGGCTGACACCGACCGCTGAGGTGCCGGTGACCTCCCTGCACCGAGACGAAATCATCCCGGCAGATCAACTGCCCCTGCGCTACGCCGCCTACAGCCCCTGTTTCCGCCGTGAGGCCGGCAGCTACGGCCGCGACACCCGTGGGCTGATTCGGCTGCACCAGTTCAACAAGGTGGAGTTGTACTGGTTTGCCCATCCGGATCACTCCGAAGAAGCGCACCAACAGATCACCGCCGATGCAGAAGCCGTCCTGCAAGCGCTGGAGCTGCCCTATCGGGTCTTGGACCTTTGCACCGCTGATCTCGGATTTTCCGCGCGTCGGACCTACGACCTCGAGGTGTGGCTGCCGGGGGCGGGGGCCTACCGGGAAATCTCCAGCTGCAGCGTCTGTGGTGATTTCCAGGCGCGACGGTCCTCCATCCGCACCAAAGAAGGCAAGGCCACGAAACTGGTTCACACCCTGAATGGCAGCGGTCTGGCCGTCGGCAGAACCATGGCGGCCCTGTTGGAGAACGGCCAGCAGAGCGACGGAAGCGTGCTCCTGCCCAAAGCTCTGGTGCCCTACGTCGGCCGCGAGCGACTCCAGCCAGAATGATCCGACTGGAATCCTGACGGCGATATGAACGTTTTGGCGGCCCTTCTGGTCCTCGCCCTGCTGATCGTGGTGCATGAGGCCGGCCATTTCCTGGCTGCCACGCTCCAGGGCATCCGCGTCAGCGGCTTTTCGATCGGCTTTGGTCCTGCTCTGATCAAGAGGCAACGACGTGGGGTCACCTACGCCCTGCGGCTACTCCCCTTGGGTGGTTTCGTCGCCTTCCCCGACGACGACGAGGAGAGCACGATCCCTGCGGATGATCCGGATCTGCTGCGCAACCGACCGATCCCGCAGCAAGCCTTGGTGGTTGCTGCGGGAGTGTTGGCCAACCTGGCCTTAGCTCTGGTGGTGTTGTTCGGTCAGGCGGCATTTGTTGGTGTCCCTGCCGAGCCGGATCCGGGGGTGCTGGTGGTTCAGGTGCAACCCGGTGGTGCCGCCGCCCGCTCTGGGCTTCGTGCCGGCGACCAGATCCTCAGCCTGAACGCCAAACCTCTTGCGGCAGGACAACGCGGCGTGGAAGCCATGGTGCGGGATGTGAAAGCAGCACCAGAACAATCCATCCGTGTGGAACGAAAACGCGGAGATGCAACCTCCACAGTTGAGCTAATCCCGGACGACCAACAGGGCACGGGAAAAATCGGGGCCCAGCTGCAGGCCAACATCAGCGGAGAGATGCGCCGTGTGCGTGGTCCTGGAGAACTGTTTCGGACCACGGGCTCACAATTCGGCCAAATGCTGCAGCAAACCGTGCGTGGCTACGCCGGCCTGCTGACCAACTTCCGATCCACCGCAGGCCAGGTGAGTGGCCCCGTGAAAATTGTGGAGATGGGGGCTCAGCTCAGCCAGCAGGGAGGGGCTGGGTTGGTGCTCTTCTCAGCTCTCATTTCGATCAATCTGGCGGTGCTCAATTCACTGCCACTGCCTCTGCTCGATGGCTGGCAGATGTTGATGCTGGCAATCCAATCCGTTCGTGGGCGTCCGGTGTCAGAGCGGATCCAGATGGCCTTTGTGCAATCCGGTTTCCTGCTTCTGGTGGGCCTCACCGTGGTGTTGATCGTGCGTGACACCAGTCAGTTGCCCGCGATTCAACAATTGATGGGTCGCTGAGACGGAGAGGGCACCCGTGTATCGTTGACGATTCGTTCACTCGCTGCCCTCAGCTGCATGGCCAAGAAGTCGATGATCGCTCGCGATGTGAAGCGCAAAAAAATGGTTGAGCGCTATGCGGCCAAGCGCGCAGCACTGATGGCAGCGTTCAATGCAGCCGAAGATCCGATGGATCGCCTGGAAATTCACCGCAAGATTCAGGCCCTTCCACGCAACAGCGCTCGCATTCGTGTCCGCAACCGCTGCTGGGCCACCGGCAAGCCCCGCGGTGTATATCGCGACTTCGGCCTCTGCCGCAACCAGCTGCGTGAGCGCGCCCACAAGGGAGAACTGCCCGGCGTGGTTAAGTCCAGCTGGTGATCAGCGTCTCGCCATGACGTCGTAAAGGGGAGGCTTGACCTCCCCTTTCTTGTGAAGAGCAGCCATGAAATGTCAGACTTGGGATTGACAAAAGGACATAAGACGTCGTGCAAGGACAAACCCAGTCGATCTCCTTTGATGGACGCGAGATTCGACTGACGACCGGGCGCTTTGCCCCTCAGGCGGGAGGATCCGTCTTGGTGGAGTGTGGCGACACCGCCGTGCTTGTCACCGCAACCCGCTCCGGTGGCCGAGAAGGAATTGATTTTCTGCCGCTGATCTGCGACTACGAGGAGCGCCTGTATGCAGCTGGGCGCATTCCCGGCAGCTACATGCGTCGTGAAAGCCGCCCACCCGAACGCGCCACCCTCACAGCCCGGCTGATTGACCGCCCGATGCGGCCGTTGTTCCCCAGCTGGATGCGCGACGACCTGCAGGTGGTGGCCACCTGCCTGTCTCTCGATGAACGGGTGCCCGCTGATGTTCTGGCGGTGACGGGTGCATCGATTGCCACGCTTCTCGCAGGCATCCCCTTCAACGGCCCGATGGCGGCGGTGCGCGTGGGTCTGCTGGGCGATGACTTCGTGCTCAACCCCAGTTACCGCGAGATCGAACGGGGTGATCTCGACCTGGTGGTCGCCGGTACCCCTGACGGTGTGGTGATGGTCGAGGCCGGCGCCAACCAGCTGGCCGAGCAGGACGTGATCGAGGCAATTGATTTCGGCTACGAAGCAATCTGCGAACTGATCAAGGCTCAGGAACAACTGCTCAAGGACCTGGGCATCACCCAGGTCAAACCGGAGAAACCTCAAGAAGACAGCACGGTTCCCGCCTATCTGGAGAAGCAGTGCAGCAAAGCGATCAGCGCTGTACTGAGCAAGTTTGATCAGAGCAAGGAGGAGCGGGACACGGCCCTGGAAGCCATTAAAGGTGAGGTATCCGAGACGATCTCTGGCCTCAAGGAGGACCATGCCGTCCGCCAGGCCCTGGCCAGCAGCCCGAAATTGCTTGGCAACAGCTTCAAGGCGCTGACCAAGAAGCTGATGCGTCAGCAGATTCTCAAGGACGGCAAGCGCGTGGATGGACGCGGCCTCGACGAGGTGCGCCAGATCAGTGCCATGGCTGGGGTGCTGCCGCGACGGGTGCATGGATCCGGTCTGTTCCAGCGCGGACTGACCCAGGTGCTGTCCACCGCAACACTGGGCACCCCCAGCGATGCCCAGGAGATGGACGACCTCCATCCCAACACCGAGAAGCTGTACCTGCACCACTACAACTTCCCGCCCTACTCCGTCGGTGAAACCCGGCCGATGCGCTCCCCCGGTCGTCGTGAGATCGGCCATGGCGCCCTGGCCGAACGGGCCATTCTTCCGGTGCTTCCCGAGAAGGACACCTTCCCCTACGTGGTGCGTGTGGTGAGCGAAGTGCTCAGCTCCAATGGCTCCACCTCCATGGGTTCCGTCTGCGGCAGCACCCTGTCGCTGATGGACGCCGGCGTGCCGCTGAAGGCCCCCGTGAGTGGCGCTGCCATGGGTCTGATCAAGGAAGGCGATGAGGTGCGGATCCTCACCGACATCCAGGGCATCGAGGACTTCCTTGGCGACATGGACTTCAAGGTGGCAGGCAGCGAAAAGGGCATCACCGCCCTTCAAATGGACATGAAGATCACCGGCCTGTCGGTGAAGACGGTGGCCGAGGCCGTCAACCAGGCTCGTCCAGCGCGACTCCACATCCTCGAGAAGATGCTCGAGGCGATCGACACCCCGCGGGACAACCTGTCGCCCCATGCCCCACGCCTGCTCAGCTTCCGCATAGATCCTGAGCTGATCGGCACCGTGATCGGCCCCGGTGGACGCACGATCAAAGGCATCACCGAGCGCACCAACACCAAGATCGACATTGAGGACGGCGGCATCGTGACCATCGCCTCCCACGATGGTGCTGCGGCTGAAGAAGCCCAGAAGATCATCGAAGGCCTGACCCGCAAGGTCAACGAAGGCGAGGTGTTCTCCGGTTCGATCACCCGAATCATCCCGATCGGCGCCTTTGTGGAAATCCTTCCGGGCAAGGAAGGCATGATCCACATCTCGCAGCTCTCCGAAGCTCGCGTCGAGAAGGTCGAAGACGTGGTGAAGGTGGGCGACGAGGTCACCGTGCGGGTGCGCGAAATCGACAACCGCGGTCGCATCAACCTCACCCTGAGGGGCGTGCCCCAGGCCGGCGATGCCGCCGAAGTGGAGCCTCAGCCCACCCCGGTTGCACCGCTCAGCTGATCAGACCTCAGACCTGAAAGCCGGGATCGATCTCGGCCATGGCCCGCGTCGCACGCTCTCCGAGCTCGGCGTGGGCTTTTCCAT
>JADHMX010000004.1 GCA_016779825.1 Synechococcus sp. BS301-5m-G53
AGGCTGGCCCGGAAGCGTTCCAGCTCGGCCTGCGTTGAAAGAACGACGCAGCTCAGCGCAGCACCTCAAGCTTGACCTGGGCGATTCCAGAGGCGACCAAGCCAAGATCAGAAGCTGCTCCATGGCCGAGGTCGATCACCCGGTGATGCACAAAAGGCCCGCGGTCATTGATGCGAATCACGGCTGTGCGGCCATTCCAGAGGTTGGTGACGCGCACTTTCGTTCCAAAGGGAAGCGTGCGATGCGCAGCAGTCATCGTGCCGGGCTTATAGACCTCACCATTGGCAGTGCGGTTGCCATAGAAACCAGGGCCGTACCAGCTGGCTTCGCCGGTGATGACCTTCACCACCTCAGGAACGACCTTCAGCTTCGGCTTAGGGAGTTCAGCGGCGGGTGGCGCAACGACAGACTTGACTTCGTCAGAGGACAGCGTTGCGTGAAGTTCAGGGGCCGGGGGTTCGATCAACAGATCGAGAGGATCAATCGGCTCTGCCCCATCGAGGGAGAGGAAGTCACTGGCCACGACGGGCAACAGCGCGGCACTGCCTGAAATCGCTCCGGAGAGCATGGCCACCGTCAGAAGGACTCGCATGCAGACCGGCGTGCCCAACGATTTCGAAACTGAATTTTCAGTTTTCGAATGTCGGGTGACCTAACTAAAAAAAGTTCCCAAGGAACCTAAAAAAAACGAATGAAGATGAAAACGGGGGCCCATCGCCACGACCGGCACAACAACCCAAGCCCTCCCGCATCGTCAATCCCCGCTCCAACTGGCGGATTGACGCCGCAACGCAAGCCCCAATGCATAAGCCGCAAGCAAACAGCCCATAAGCGCAGCCAATCAGACGCTGTGCCGGCAACCTAAGCAGCACAGGCTCCACGGCATTGCAGGATCAGAGAATCGGATTCATTCCATGGATTACAAGAGCGCTGGAGTTGATGTCGAGGCCGGACGCGCGTTCGTGCAGCGCATCAAGGCGTCTGTGGAAGCCACCCACCGACCGGAGGTCATCGGTGGCCTTGGTGGTTTTGGGGGACTGATGCGCCTTCCAACAGGGCTTCGCAAGCCTCTGCTGGTCTCGGGCACCGATGGCGTTGGAACCAAACTGGAACTGGCTCAGGAACATGGCAGCCATCACGGCGTGGGCATCGACCTTGTGGCGATGTGCGTCAACGACGTGATCACCTCAGGAGCAGCGCCGCTCTTTTTTCTGGATTACATGGCCACCGGCGCGCTGGCGCCATCAGCGATGGCCGAGGTTGTGGAGGGCATCGCCGATGGCTGCAGGCAGAGCGGTTGCGCCCTACTCGGCGGCGAAACGGCTGAAATGCCAGGGTTTTACCCCGATGGGCGCTACGACCTCGCTGGTTTTTGTGTGGCTGTCGTCGAAGAGGACGAGCTCATTGACGGCCAGCGGATCCAGCCTGGCGACAGCGTGATCGGCGTGGCCAGCAGCGGTGTGCACAGCAATGGCTTCAGCCTGGTGCGCAAGGTGTTGGAACGGGCCAACGCAGACGCAAACACCGTGTATGGCGACGACCAACAACCGCTGATCCGCGATCTGCTGGCACCAACAACCCTGTATGCCGACCTGGTGCAACACCTGCTGCAGAGCGGATGCGACCTCCATGGCATGGCCCACATCACCGGCGGAGGGCTACCGGAAAACCTGCCACGGTGCCTGCCGGACGGCTGTTCTGCTCGCATCGACGCCACCAGCTGGACGAGACCGCCACTGTTCCGTTGGCTGCAGGAGGCAGGAGACATTCCTGAAAGGGACCTCTGGCACACGTTCAACCTCGGCATCGGCTTCTGCCTCGTGGTGCCAGCGGGCAATGAAGACGTTGTGATCGAGCAGTGCCGCATCAAGCAACAGCAGGCCTGGGTGATTGGCAAGGTGACCTCCAACGCCCCTGGCAGCACTCCACACCTGGAGGGGGTTCCCGCCTGATTGCGTCAGTTTCAGACGGGTTCTATGCAGCAGACCGCGAGCCCAGGCGGGATCGAATAGGCTTGCGCCCAAGCACATCGGGGTTTTTCCCGATAGCGGCGTCAATACATCTTTTTTCAATGCCTTTTGATAAGCCCCAGCGCATCACGCGCCGTCGATCGTCTGCAGGTCCGGTTCCACCAAGGCGTCCTTTCCCGTCAGGGCAAGACAGGCAGCAGGGTTATAGGCAGGGCGCAAGACCAACCTTCCTCACACTCCGAGATCACGGCAAGGTCTTCGTGGCCGACCTACCGCACCTTTCGGATGGGCAACTAGCTCACATCAGCAAGGAAGCCCAGGAGGTTCTGGAAAGCCTCGAACGGCGAATTCAGGACATGGAACAGGAGCTCAGTCACGGTCCACAGGAGCGCGACACCCTGATCAAGGCGTCTACCAAACGCGACGTCACGCGTCGCTTCATCCGTTCCATACAGGACGAGCAGGAGCACCGGCAGAACAACCCCGCTTTGAGGAGCGCCGCCGGCGAATCCCTGCCGCGCACCTTTCTGGAGGTGGCCCGGCATCGACTGCCCGGGGCAACCTTTGATTCCTTGCTGCAAGAAGCCCTCTCCGCCTGCGCCCAACAACAGGACACTCCTCCTGCGCCGACTCCCCTGGAACCCTCCCAGGACAAGGTCATTCCGATTCGGAATGACGGTGACAGCCTCCCGGTGGTGGTGAGCCCCGCCCCTGAATCGGCCTCGGAAGCCTGAGCAGGTCGCTCAGCGACTCTGAAAAGGATTGGCAGGCATTCGCTCGCTACAGCGGTAGCGGGCCGCATCCAACCGCTGGCGTTCTTGCATCGACATCGACCACTGCAGCGCAGCGGCAACATCCATGGCCTGAACGGGTGTTCGCAGCCCTGGGATCGGCGTCGTGCCCAGAGCTCTGCACCAGTTCAAGGCAACTTGCACCATCGATGCCCCGCGCTCAATCGCGATGGCCTTCATCTCATCGCGCAGCTCCAGGCTGGCCGGAAGCAGTCGCCGAAACAGGCGGCGTCTCAACCAGGTAGCAGGCAGCGTCTCTTCAGCCCCAGGAGCACAGCCAAGAACGCCGAAGGCCAGAGGGCTATAGGCCAACACCTCCACATCCAGGTCCCTGCTAATGGCAATCAACTCGAGCAGCTGATCATCCGCAGGCGCCAAGAGCGAACATTGCACCTGAACACTGCGCAGAAGAACACCACGCTTCGCCAGACGGCCGTGGATCAACGCCAAACGTTGGGGACCCAGGTTGGAGAGCCCCAGCTCGTCGACCCGGCCACACAGCACAAGATCAGCCAAACCATCGAGAAGACCTGCCTCCTGCCACGGGGCATAACGCGCTGTACTCCAGTGCAACTGCACGCGCCGCAGCTGCCCCTTGAGCCGCGTTCGACTGGCCTCGAAAGCGGCATCGAAACCCCGACGGCCCCATCGCCAGGGGAAAGGGGCCAACTTCGTGGCCACCGTCAACTGTGATCGCCGCAGGGCTGGCAACGCGGCAATGCATTCACCCAGAAGCTCCTCACTGCGTCCATTCAGGCTCCCCGTTCCGTAGGAATCAGCGGTGTCGATCAAGTTGATCCCCGAGCTGAGGGCTTGTCGGAATGTGGCGCGAAGTCGGGCGTCATCCCGCTGGGCGTCGTATCCCCAGACCGCTTTATTGCCCCAGGCCCAGGTGCCAAAACCGATGCCGTTCAACGGGGCGATGCTGCTGCCAGCCATGATCGCCTTCGTTCCGTCCTGCTGCGTCATGACCGCATCCCCCACAAAGGAACCTGCGCCATCGGCCGCTCAGAGGGCGGATGGAGCGACTGCAGACGAGGAACGCATCCTCTGCAACCACTGCCGCAGAACGGCCAGCAACGGCATTCGCTGCCTGGGTATGTGCGTCGCTGACAGCGATTACTGATGATTCCGCTGTGGATGGCTTCACTGCTGCTCGCCGTTCCGATAACGGCCAATGCACCCGTGGCCTTTGGCCGCTTGGAGCACAGGCCTTCCAATTGCCGCATCGTTGTCGACGGCAAATCCTTGGATTGCGAACGCCTCCAGATCGCTACGAACGGAAGCAGCGGACTGAGGCTTCGCTTCATCGGAGACGATGCGAAAACAGGGGGTAGCTATCAGCTGAGCTTCGTCAGCCTTAAGGGAGGCCAAGACAGTCCGCTCCGCTGTGACCGCTCAGGCTGCCGCTTGGATCGCCGCAGCTGGAGCGCATCCCTGCTCAGCACGTCATGGGTCCGCTTTGATGCCCGAGGGCTTCCCACGGGCCTTCCAGCGACACGAACCGCTAAGGGACGATGCTGGATTGATGCGACAACCGTCAGCTGCGAGAGTCACTCACGCAACGTTCCCACCCTGAGCGCGGAGGCTCAACTGTGATGAGGATTCAAAGGCGGCACTCAGGCCTGATCTACCCGTAAAGCGTGAAAACACTCCTGCTCTTTGCGGGTGTTCTTGCACCTATCGCGATTCCTCAGGACTCAGTGCTGCCGGTCTATGGATGTGGCACAGGGTGCCGCGTCGAGAGCGAGCAGTTATCTCTGCCTGAGCAACTGGATGACGGCTGGATCCGTTTGAAAGTTCGACGCAGGACCTGGATTAACAGATGCGACTGGGAAACCAAGGAATGCATTGATGAACCAGCTTCCGGGCGAGCAGGCTCACCTGTTGTTGATGTCTGGTTGTTCGCTGACTGCAAGGGAGAGCAGTTCGCCTCAAGTTCCAGCGCTGATCGTTCAGATGCCTGGACCCAGGACGTTTATTGGCGCGAAGGAGATGCGGCAGGAGAACCGAAGTTCCAAACAGTCGCGGGCAACCCGTTTATGCAGTGGGCGAAGTTATGCCCTGCGGAGGCAATAGAAGGCATCCGGTTCATCGACGGGTTTTGGGAGCGGTTCCGCCAAGAACTCCAGAACCTGAAGAGGAATGCGACCCCCTAATTCAGACCCCTCAAAGTCACTCGGAAGGTGAATCTGGGAGACTTCAATGCGGCGATTCAGCAGTGCTGATTCATCTTCCAATGTCGCTCAAAAAGAAATTCCCAAGAATGCAGTCATCATCAGCACTCTCGGGAATGTTCTCAAAGGCGGCACCCAGATTCGAACTGGGGATAAAGGATTTGCAATCCTCTGCCTTACCACTTGGCCATGCCGCCGCCCGGGAACAGCCGCTCCCATCAGGGGATCGTATCAGCCATGCCCCTGGCTCTCTGCTGTTTCTCTGCAACGGTCACGGCGAAGACCTGATCACCTTGCGGATCGTCCAGGCCCTGCATCGGCGCGCACCCCGACGCCCCCTCAGCGTGCTTCCTCTGGTGGGTTCAGGCCGGGTGTTTGATGCTGCTGTTCAGCAGGGATGGTTGAAGCGGATGGGGCCGAAAGCGGCCCTGCCAAGTGGTGGCTTCAGCAACCAAAGCCTGAGAGGCCTGCTGGCAGACGTCGGTGCGGGCCTCCCCAGATTGAGCTGGGCCCAATGGCGGTTGGTGCGCCGCCTGGGGCATCAACAACAACCCATCGTTGCCGTCGGCGATTTGCTGCCGTTGCTGATGGCTTGGAGCAGTGGCGCCCCCTTCGGATTCATCGGCACTCCCAAAAGCGACTACACGTGGCTCAGCGGGCCCGGACGGAGCAAAAGCGACTGTTACCACCGGCTCAAAGGCAGTGAGTGGGATCCCTGGGAATGGCGCTTGATGCGCTCGCGCCGCTGTCAACTGGTGGCCATGCGTGATCGGCTCACGGCCCGTGGCTTGCAACGCAAGGGCGTGGGCGCTCTGGCGCCGGGCAATCCGATGATGGATGGCCTTCAAATCCAACCGCTGCCATCGGCCCTAGAACGCTGCCGCCGGGTGCTCTTGCTCTGCGGAAGTCGCATGCCGGAGGCCCAGCGCAACCTGCGGCGGTTGGTGCGCAGCGCTATGGCGCTGCCCGGACGTGTACCGATGGCACTGCTCGTGGCCGTGGGCGCCCAACCCGATGCAGAGGCTCTGAGCGACAGTCTTGAACAACTGGGTTTTCGACGCAGCCTTCCGCCTTCGGATCAACTGGGTGCCGAAGCCTGCTGGGTGAAAGGAGCCTGCTTGGTGCTGATCGGGCGAGGTTGCTTTGACAGATGGGCCGGCTGGGCCGAAGCCGGCATCGCCACCGCCGGAACGGCGACGGAACAACTGGTGGGCCTGGGCATTCCGGCTCTGTCCCTGCCGGGGCCAGGGCCGCAGTTCAAGCCGGGCTTCGCCCGCCGTCAGAGCCGCCTGCTGGGAGGAGCGGTTCGTCCGTGCTCTGACGAATCCGAGCTCACCAAACGGCTCGAATACCTCCTGGCTGACCCGGCACTCCGCTCCCACTTGGGACGGATCGGTACGCAGCGAATGGGGCCAGCAGGGGGAAGCGATCAGCTGGCACGACTGATCCTGGATCGCTTCAACGGATACTGAAGGTCCCCGGTTGGTTGCGATGGCCGCGATTCAAGACCCCACCCTCGTCAAACTTTGTGCCCAGTTGGCAAGTCGACTGAGCATCAGTCTTGCCAGTGCCCGACGCCAGGTGGAACAGGCCGCGGCCCGTGAAGGTCACCGCGATGTTGAAGGACGGCGAGCGATGGCTGAATCCATGCTGGCCGCCCTCGACAAGGACAACGGTGTCCACGCCCGTCAGCTGGACGCGTTGCTCGAGAACAGCGAAGGCGACGGCAACTTCATGCTGGAAGACTGAGCTCCAAGCTCAGTGCTCAAAGATCTGGTGAAAACGCAGCCGATCCAACTCGGCAACCACCGGAACGCATTGAAAGCAGCGCTGCGCCAGATCCCAACGCCCTTCCCGCCGCAACATCTGCTCCAAGCGCTCTCGGGCTGGCAGCAGGTAGCGGACGTCGTTGGCGGCATAGGCCAGCTGGACATCCGTGAGTTCATCCACCCGGCCCCAGTCACTGCTCTGGGCGCCCTTGTCCAGCTCAACGCCGACCAATTCCATCACCAGATCCTTAAGGCCATGGCGGGGGGTGTATGTGCGGCCGAGCCGACTGCCGACCTTGGTGCAGAACACGGGATTCACGGCAATCCCCAAACCAGCGGCCAGCGCGGCCACATCGAAACGGGCGAAGTGAAACACCTTCTCAACCGTGGACGCCTCAAACAGGCGCTTGAGGTTGGGTGCCTCGACCTGACCCAAGCCAATGCGGACGCAGGCCACACGGTCCTCAGCGTCGGCAATCTGAACCAGACAAAGCCGATCACGCCCATGGATCAGCCCCATCGCTTCGGTGTCAACGGCAAGCCGCGGGGACTGCAGGTAGCGCTCCGTCCAAGCTGCATCGAGATCGCGATCAAAGACGGCGAATTCCGCTGGGGATGACGACTGCTCAGCCATGACTTCAGGAAGGGATGGGGCCAGTGTGGCCAACCGCCCGCCACAACAAGTCTCAAGACTCTCCTCTTGAATCTCGAAATGAGATCGTTTTTGATTAGAGAAGTTGTCCCGCCCCTGTGTTCTCTCGCAGAAAGCCTTCGCGCACCTGTCTGGCAGACATCGAGCAGTACTTCCATCAGCCGCCGCCGCAATTCCTCGATCTCGAACTGGCTGTCTGCTGGATCCTCGAGTGCTTGCTCAAAGACGACAACTACCCATCCGCACTCCTGCAGAAACTGATCCGGGAGGAGCCACAACTGCGGCTTTCTGAAACCGTGCTGCAACAGGCCCTGGAGTTCCTTGAGCAACAGGGCTCGATCAGCAGTTACACCCAACGCTGCCCCAGTCGAGGGCGGCCCCGGCGCATGCTCCACCTTGAATCTGATGCACGCAGCGAAGCCGAGCGGCTGATGCAGCCCTGGCGCAGCTGGCTGAACTCCCACCGGTTCGCTTTGAACTAAGCGATTCAGCCTGCGCAAGGCTTAAAAAGGGTCATCACCACCGGGATGCCATGCCTGCAGGATTCCAATCCACCCTCCTGCTGACTGTTCTGCTGGCGATTGGCCTCGTGTTCTTTCTGCGTGCAGCCAGCAAAGATCGAACCACGGTGGTGGATGTGATGTCCCCCCAACCCCCGATTACCGTGCTCGATGGGCTCAGCACCTGGCTGGAGGATCGCGGTTGGAGCCGAGACGGCGGTGATGCAGACCGGCAAGTTCTCCGCTTCAAGGGGAAGGTGGCCTCCAGCCAACCCCTGGCCGTGTTGCTGTCGGGACTGGCGGCCATTGGCTCCGCCTGCTTCGGCTTGGTGCTGCGTCAGCTGGCACCTCAACTGCACTGGTGGCCTCTTCTGCTGATCGGCTTGGGCCCTTTGGCAGGCGCCCTCTACACGCGACGAGCAGCTCGCACAGAAGCCCTGGAACTGCAATTGCTACCGGCCCCCGAGGGAGAGGGCAGCGCCATTCGTCTACGGGCCCATCGGGACGAACTGATCGCCATCGAACTGGAACTGGCTGAGACTTTGCAACTCGCCAGTGATGGGTCCCTGCTCTCCTCCCCGATCTGAACCATGCGTCTGCCGGCCTGGATGCAACGGCGCCGCTTCGCCACAGGGCTTGCCATCGCGGGCCTGTCCCTGGTCACGCTGGCGATGACCAAGGCTGCGGAACAGCACAACTGGCTCACTGCACTCGAGCCCACCCCGGAATCAGCAGAGCAACCAGCACCGGCGCTGCCAGAACCCTGTCCTGCCCCTGCCACTCCAGATCCCTTGCTGGGCCCACGCACCAAGGAACCCGGCAGCTGGGTCGGCCGAAGCCCAGTTCAAACCAACTTGCCGATCGTCGTCATGGCAGGACACGCCGACTCCCAGGGCACCATCAGTCCAGGAACACCGGGATATGCCGTGGATCAGCAGAATCGAGCGCCGATGCAACCGGGCATTCGCGACGAGCTGTTCTGGAACCGTGCAGTTCAGGCCGCTGTTGTTCGCCAAGGCCAAACCCGTGGCTTGAACATCCGGTCTTACACCCCTCCTTCAATCAACATCCCGAACGACGAAGACCCCGCCACCAACTGGTCGAAGGCCAAAGCCTTTTCGCAGCGTGGTGAATACGTGCTGGAGATCCATTTCGATGCCTACCGGCCCCATGGCTTCGGCTCCGGCCTGATTCCCGTGCTCGCAAATGTGCGTGAACTGAATGTCGTCGATGAAAGCCTGGCCCAGGCGTTTGGGCGGTTCCCACGCAATTTCCGCGGAGGCCTAGGCGGTCCCAGGCGCGGCATCGGAATTCTTGAAATCGCCATGCTCGAACCACCCCTCGAGACGAAGCTGCGGGATCCGAGCACAAGGGAGCACACTGTGAACTGCCTGGCCGAGCGCGTGGTGAATGCTCTCGTTCAAGGCGTCAGTTAGTTGATCGCTCCATGGGGGCGGCAGCGGTCATCGAGGGTGGAATCCCCAAGCCAGTCCTGAGGCTTGGTGAACAGTTCTGTCAGCAGGGCCTCCCGTGATCCGGCCTCAGCGGTGTAGCCGTACTCCCAACGCACCAGTGGAGGCAGAGACATCAGGATCGACTCCGTCCGTCCATTGGTCTGCAAGCCAAAAATCGTGCCGCGGTCCCAGACCAAGTTGAATTCCACATAGCGGCCCCGGCGATAGAGCTGAAACTCCCTTTCGCGATCGCCATAGGCCATCGGATGACGCTTCTCCACG
Organism: Synechococcus sp. BS301-5m-G53; assembly: GCA_016779825.1. Lineage (GTDB taxonomy): Bacteria > Cyanobacteriota > Cyanobacteriia > PCC-6307 > Cyanobiaceae > Parasynechococcus. Next base: position 9,596 of record JADHMX010000004.1, read on the forward strand.
ATGGGGGCGTAGGCGGGCAGGAAGGCTCTGCCATTGGCCTGCCCCAAGGAGAACAGCTGCTCCCAACTCAACGGACGCGCTCCCAAACGGGCTGACACCTGAGCCGCAGGACCAGAGGGATCCTGGCCCTTGTAGAGCGTGCCGTTGGCATCTTGGTAGTCGTAGAAGATGCCGCCAACGCCGCGGGTTTCACCACGGTGCTTCAAGTAGAAATACTCATCGCACCAGGGCTTGAAGACCTTGTGCAGGTCCGGGTGAACCGAATCACAGGCCGCCTGATGGGTGCGATGGAAGTGACGTGCGTCGTCGAGGAAGGGGTAGTAGGGCGTCAGGTCGGCACCCCCGCCGAACCACCAAACGGGGCCAGCCTCGAAATAGCGATAGTTGAGGTGGACCGTCGGGATATAGGGATTGCGCGGATGCAGCACCATCGAAGTTCCCGTGGCGAACCAGGGATGCCCCTTCGCTTCCGGACGCTGCTTGAGGATCGACGGGGGCAGTTCTTCCCCTTGAACCTCGGAAAAGTTCACACCGCCTTGCTCAAAGACGCGGCCCTCACGCATCACCCGGGAGCGCCCCCCGCCCCCTTCAGGCCGCACCCAACTCTCTTCGGCAAAGCGGCCTTCGCCATCGAGCGCTTCGAGACCCGCACAGATTTCGTCCTGCAGCCCCATCACCATCGCCCTAGCCCGCTCTCTGGAATCGCTGGGGGGGAGCTCGAGAGGAGCGTTGCTGACACCCACGTCCTGGCGTCCGAGGACGCGGCGAATCAGGGAGCGGACCATGTGTCAGAGACTGAAGACATCGAAACCTAACCAGGTCACCCCAGGCCAGGACAAGCATCCGTCAGGGACTGTCACGGGCGGCGCCCCTAGGATCCGGCTTGCCTTGATGAAACGGATGACCCCGGTCGAGCAGGCCAACCACGCCCTCCAGCAAATCAAAGATGCCGGCAGTGGCAAAACGGCCTTGGAGCTCGGCTGGATCGAACAGATCCGCATCACCCCGCCGCGGGCTGTATTTCGCCTGAGTCTTCCTGGCTTCGCCCAGAGCCAGCGTGACCGCATCGTGGCCGAAGCACGGGGCGCTCTGATGGCGCTCGACGGCATCGACGACGTTCAGATCGAGATCGGCCAACCGCCAAGCCAGGGGGGCATTGGCCAGGCCGGTCATGGTCAGCCGGCGGAACGCCAGTCGATCCCCGGCGTCCGCCAGGTGATTGCGGTGAGCAGCGGCAAGGGCGGCGTCGGCAAAAGCACCGTCGCCGTCAATCTGGCCTGCGCCCTCGCCCAGACCGGCCTGCGGGTGGGACTCCTTGACGCCGATATCTACGGGCCGAACGCACCCACCATGCTGGGCGTCGCCGACCAAACACCGGAGGTGCAGGGCAGCGGGGATCAGCAGCGGATCGTGCCGATCGAGACCTGCGGCATTGCCATGGTGTCGATGGGTCTGCTGATCGACGATCACCAACCTGTGATCTGGCGCGGCCCGATGCTCAACGGCATCATTCGGCAGTTCCTGTATCAGGCCGAATGGGGTGAGCGGGACGTTCTCGTCGTTGACCTGCCGCCGGGCACCGGTGACGCGCAGCTCTCCTTGGCCCAGGCGGTGCCGATGGCGGGCGTTGTAATCGTGACCACCCCACAACAGGTGTCGCTGCAAGATGCACGACGGGGTCTCGCCATGTTCCGGCAAATGGGAATTCCCGTTCTTGGCGTGGTGGAAAACATGAGCGCCTTCATTCCTCCGGATCGTCCCGACTGCCGTTACGCCCTCTTCGGCAGTGGCGGCGGCGCCCAACTCGCCACGGACTACGACGTCCCCCTGCTAGCCCAAATCCCGATGGAAATGCCTGTGCAGGAAGGCGGAGACACGGGACGGCCGATCGTGATCAACCGCAGCGAATCCGCCAGTGCCGCTGAGTTCAATCGGCTTGCAGAGGCCGTGCTCAAAGCTGTCACCCAGCCCGTCTGACGATGTTCAGCCGACGTGACCGCCGCAGATCGCACCGGGAATGGGTGCTCTGGGGTGTTCCGATCGGAATGATCACCATCGCCGGGGTGCTGATCGCCAGCACCCAACGCCAGGCGGACTATGCCGACTGGTATCACCACTGGATCACCGCGGCCTTCGGGGTGCTGCTGGCGCTGGGGCTGGAACGCCTGCCGCTGCAGCGGCTCCGCCCCCTGTTGGTTCCGGTCTACATCCTCACGGTGATCAGCCTGGTGGCGGTGCGCGTCATTGGCACCACTGCCCTGGGAGCCCAACGCTGGATCAGCATCGGCGGGGTTCATGTCCAGCCATCGGAATTCGCCAAGATCGCCGCGATCCTGCTCGTGGCAGCGGTGTTGTCGCGGCATCCGGTGGAACGCCCCATTGATCTGATGCGCCCGCTCGGGGTGATTGCTGTGCCTTGGCTGCTGGTGTTCATCCAGCCCGATCTCGGCACATCGCTCGTGTTCGGCGCCCTGATGCTGACGATGCTCTATTGGTCGGGGATGCCAATCGAGTGGGTGATTCTGTTGTTGTCACCGCTGGTGACGGCACTGCTCTCAGGCCTTCTCCCCTGGGCCATGGGCCTCTGGATCCCGCTGATGGTGGTGGTGGCCTATCGCTCCCTGCCTTGGAAACGACTGGCGGCGACAGCAACCCTGGCCGTCCACGGTGCCATGGCTGCTGTGACGCCATGGCTATGGATGCATGGCCTGAAGGACTACCAGCGGGACCGCTTGGTTTTGTTCCTCGACCCCAGCAAGGATCCTCTTGGCGGGGGGTATCACCTGCTTCAGAGCACCGTCGGCATCGGTTCAGGCGGCGTCTTGGGGACAGGTCTTCTTCAAGGTCAGCTCACCAAACTTCGTTTCATTCCCGAACAGCACACCGATTTCATCTTCAGCGCCCTTGGCGAGGAAACCGGTTTTGTGGGCTGTCTTCTGGTGGTTCTTGGCTTTGCCGCCTTGATGGCACGGTTGCTCCAGATCGCGCGCAATGCCCGTTCCGACTTTGAATCACTGGTGGTGATCGGGATCGGCACGATGCTGATGTTCCAGGTGGTGGTCAACATCTTCATGACCATCGGCCTTGGTCCCGTCACAGGGATCCCCCTGCCCTTCCTCAGTTATGGGCGCTCAGCCATGGTGGTGAACTTCATCGCGCTCGGCCTCTGCCTCTCGGTGGTTCGGCAGAGCCGTCGCTCCCTGGCACAACTCCGTTGACCGGGCCATCCTTCACCGACCTGCGGCAACGGCTGGCACAGGACGTGCCCCAGGGCCGCTGCGATGAGATCGGCGTGCGGCGGCTTTGGTGGGCTGCCCTAGAGACCCTGCAACAGGACCTGATCGAGCGCGGCATTTCAGGCGGAATCTGGCTGGCTGCCCCCCTGCCGGCTCTGTACGAACCGGAGTTGCTGCAACATCTGCAGGGATGGGTCTGGGCTCCAGATCAATTGGATCAACTGAGTCCGCATCCAACGGCACTGCCTGGACGTTCCAGCAGCGATGAGCCCGGCCCGCTGCGGGGATTCCAACGCTTGTCCCTACGGCCCGCCGACGGGGATGACCCCCTGCTGCTGGTGATCACGCCCGAGGTCCAAGTGGCCCTTGCCCTGCATGGACCAGCCCAGAAGCGTCAGCTGCTGATGCGTTGCGACCCGGCAACGCTCAGCGATGTTCTGGTGCAACTGGGGCGGCGGCTGGAGCACCAGTCACCGACACAGGCCGAGCAGTTGCGCAAAGCGCTCGAATCGATCGGCTCCCTGCACAGCAATGGAGCCTGGTCCGAACAGTTCTGGCCCCGTCTCACCGAGCGGCTCACCGGCACAGCCCCCGGGCTGATGCTGCAACCCATCCAGGCTGAACGCCAACCGGAAGCTCCAAGCCATGGGGATCTGAATTTGCTGGAGGCAATCACCCATGAGGTGCGAACCCCTCTGGCCACGATCAGAACACTGATCCGCTCTCTGCTGCGGCGAAAGGATCTGGCCGATGTCGTTGTGAATCGCTTGCGGCAGATCGATGTGGAATGCAGCGAGCAGATCGACCGATTTGGCCTGATCTTTCATGCCGCTGAATTGCAACGGGAACCCACCGAAGCCAATCTGGCCCGCACGGATTTGCAGGCCATGCTGAGCGCCCTTGCACCCAGCTGGACGGAGCAGCTGGATCGTCGCGGGATCGCCCTGGAGCTGAACCTCACCGCTGACCTACCGGCAATCCTCAGCGACTCCCGGCGGCTGGAACCAATGCTGGGGGGGCTGATCGACCGCAGCACCAGAGGGCTCCCCTCCGGCAGTCAGCTCACCCTTCACCTCCAGGCAGCTGGACCGCGGGTGAAGCTTCAGCTGCATGTGGAGCATCCCGACAGGAGCCCAGCAGCGGAGGCCGGCCCAACTTCACAGCGCGAAGACGTTGGGACCGTTTTGAGCTGGGATCCGAGCACCGGAAGCCTGCAGTTGAGTCAGGATGCGACGCGCCAGATGATGGCCAGCCTGGGGGGCCGCTATCAGCCCAGACGCGACCGCGACATCACCGTTTTCTTCCCCGTTCACACACCCGGCGAGTGATTGGTTTATTGACGGGTGTGAAGCTTGCTTTCGGAGGTCTAAACGGGCCCCAATGACGGTGCTACTTTCCAGCCATAACGGCTCTTGTGGATTCCTTCAGCCATGGCAGCAACGGCGTTGAACGGTCAACTTCCCCAGCACATCGCCAGCACTGGCGGCCTTCTGAATTCAGCGGAGACTGAAGAGAAATACGCCATCACCTGGACCAGCAAGACAGAGCAGGCTTTTGAGCTGCCTACCGGCGGCGCTGCTCTGATGAATTCAGGCGAAAACCTGATGTATTTCGCCCGCAAGGAGCAGTGCCTCGCCCTCGGGACCCAGCTGCGTACGAAATTCAAGCCCCGGATCGAGGATTACAAGATCTACCGGATCTACCCCGGTGGTGACACCGAGTTCCTGCATCCCAAGGATGGCGTTTTCTCCGAGAAGGTGAACGAAGGACGTCAAATGGTGGGCCACAACCCCCGTCGTATCGGCCAAAACGTCAACCCGGCCAACATCAAGTTCAGCGGCCGCAATACCTTCGACGCCTGATCCTTCACAACCAGAGCCCGGAGGCCATGATCTCCGGGTCTTGGCTGCGATGATCAGGTCATGTTCAGTCCCGATCGCGACGCCTTTCATCAGGCGTCTTGCAGCGGTGCCAACCTGATTCCCCTGGCTCAGAGTTGGCCCGCAGATCTTGAAACACCCCTCACCACCTGGATCAAGGTGGGCGACGGAAGGCCTCCAGGCGTGCTGCTGGAGTCTGTCGAGGGTGGTGAAACGCTGGGTCGTTGGAGTGTGATTGCCTGCGATCCGCTCTGGACGGCATCGGCCCGGAATGATCGTCTGACACGCACCTGGCGCGACGGTCGTGAAGAGCAGTTCAACGGCAACCCGTTCGAATCCCTGCGCGACTGCCTGGCGCCGTACTCCTGCGTCAACCTGCCGGGCCTTCCTCCGCTCGGACAGCTCTATGGCGTTTGGGGCTACGAACTGATCCAGTGGATCGAACCCACCGTTGCGGTGCACCCTCGAGCCGCATCTGACCCCCCGGACGGGATCTGGATGCTGATGGACGCCATCCTGATCTTTGACCAGGTGAAACGGCAGATCACCGCCGTCGCTTTCGGCGACTTATCCAATGGAGCGGATGAAGAGCAGGCCTGGCAGACCGCCATCGACAGGATCAAGACCCTGCGCCAGCGGATGGATGCACCTCTGCCGGCCGTCAAACCACTGACCTGGGACGCCAGAAGCAAAGAACTCCCGGCTGTGCGCTCCAACCGCAGCCGCGATGAATTCGAGGCCGCCGTGGACACCGCCAAGGAACACATCGCGGCCGGGGATGTCTTTCAACTGGTGATCAGTCAGCGCCTGGAAACCGAAGTTCCTCAATCGCCCCTGGAGCTGTACCGCAGCCTGCGGATGGTGAATCCATCGCCGTACATGGCGTTCTTCGACTTTGGGGACTGGCAACTGATTGGCTCCAGTCCAGAGGTGATGGTTCAAGCCGAACCAGCTGCCGATGGCATCCACGCCAGCCTGCGGCCCATCGCTGGAACACGACCAAGGGGCGCCACAGCCCTGGAGGATCGTGAACTGGAAGCTGATCTGCTGGCCGATCCCAAAGAACGTGCTGAGCACGTGATGCTGGTTGATCTGGGACGCAATGACCTCGGCAGGGTCTGCCAACCGGGAAGCGTGGCGGTGCAAGACCTGATGGTGATCGAGCGCTATTCCCACGTGATGCACATCGTCAGCCAAGTCGAAGGGCGCCTGGCTCCGACGCACGATGTCTGGGATCTGCTGATGGCGGCTTTCCCCGCCGGCACCGTCAGCGGCGCACCAAAAATCCGCGCCATGCAGCTCATCCATGCGCTTGAGCCCGATGCGCGCGGCCCCTATTCCGGGGTCTACGGATCCGTCGATCTGGCCGGGGCCCTCAACACAGCGATCACCATCCGAACCATGGTGGTGCAACCGCGGGACGGTGGGGGGTGCCGGGTCAAAGTGCAGGCCGGAGCCGGCGTCGTGGCCGATTCGCAACCAACGGCAGAGTACGAAGAGACCCTGAACAAAGCCCGGGGAATGCTGACAGCCCTGGCATGCCTGAATCCGCCGGGATGACAGCACAACCGCTTCTGCTGAAAGGCTTCGAGGTTGAATTGTTCACCGGTCGGAGCAACGGAGCCAACGTGGGCGTCGCCCATGAGGTGGCCAGGGAGCTGCCTGGCTTCGTAACAGAGCCCGACTGTCGCAATCTCGAATACATCACCGACCCGATCCGGGATTACGCCGAACTCCCCGAGGCGTTGCTCTCCCCCCGGCGGACACTGCGGCGGTGGCTGCAGGAGAGGGAGCTGACGCTGCTGCCCGGCAGCACCATGAGCCTGGGAGACAGCAGCCGCTTCGAACGCTCCGATCCCAGCAACGCTTATCACGCTCTGATTGAACAGCTGTACGGCACCAGGGTCGTCACAGCCAGCATTCACATCAACCTCGGGATCACAGATCTGGACTGGTTGTTTGCTGCCGTCCGGCTCGTGCGCTGCGAAGCGGCACTGCTGCTCGCCCTGAGCGCCAGTTCTCCCTTTTTGGATGGACAAAGCACCAGCCACCACTCCCAGCGATGGCATCAATTCCCCCTGACGCCGCAGGCGGTTCCCTTATTTACAGATCACGACCACTACATCCGATGGGTGGAAGAGCAACTAACCACGGGGGCCATGCGCAACGAACGTCACCTGTGGACGTCGGTTCGTCCCAATGGTCCGCGTCGCCCCTACGACCTCAACCGGTTGGAGTTGCGGATTTGTGATCTGGTCACCAATCCCCATGAACTACTGGCCATCACCTGCCTGCTGGAGCTACGGCTGTTGACTCTCAAAAACAACATGGAAGCCCTCGATCCCCTCTGCAGCAGCTCCCTTTCCGCCGATGAACTGGCCCAGCTGGCCGATCGCAATGATGCAGCCGTGGCTGAATCCAGCCTGAACGCTGAACTCAGGCATTGGAGTGATGGACGTGCGATCAGCTGCCGGGACTGGCTTCAGGACCTGCTTGGTCAAGTGGCTCCCCTGGCCGAATCCCTCCAGCTCAGTGATTGCTTGAAGCCATTGGGTCAACTGCTTGCCCATGGCAACCAGGCCATGCGCTGGGAAGCGGCGCATGGCCAAGGCCAATCCATCGAAGACCTGCTTCGGACAGGAATCCAGGGGATGCAGGAAGAGGAAGAGATCTCCACCGGGGACGCCTGTTTGGGATGATCATGTCGAGTTCGTCGCAGCGTGGAGACTTCATGCCCGAGTCCAGCGCCCATGTCTCCGACCATGAGGCAGCACGCTTGAGCGGTGGCGGATCCGGTGCAGGGCAGCTTCTTCAGCACCGTCTGGATCTGATTGAAGATCTCTGGAAGACGGTGCTGCGCAGTGAGTGTCCACCGGAACAGAGCGAACGGCTGCTGCGACTCAAACAACTCAGTGACCCCGTCTCTCTGGAAGGGCGGGACGGCAAAAGCACGAGTGAGGCGATTATCGAGCTGATCCGTGCCATGGACCTTTCGGAGGCCATCTCAGCGGCCCGTGCCTTTTCGCTGTACTTCCAGCTCATCAACATCCTTGAGCAACGGATCGAAGAAGACAGCTATCTCGACAGCCTCCGGCCCAATCTCAGTGCTGACCCGGCCCAACGGGACGCCTTTGATCCCTTTGCTCCTCCCCTCGCCAACCAGACCGATCCAGCCACCTTTGGTGAGGTGTTCGAACGGCTGCGGCGGATGAATGTCCCCCCCGCGCAGGTGGAGCACCTGCTGCGGGAACTGGATATTCGTCTTGTGTTCACCGCACACCCCACCGAAATCGTTCGGCACACGGTGCGCCACAAGCAGCGGCGTGTGGCCAACCTGCTCCAGCAACTTCAATCTGATGCCCCTCTGGCGCATCAAATGCATGAGGACTGTCGCGACCAACTGGAGGAGGAAATCCGCCTGTGGTGGCGAACTGATGAGCTGCATCAGTTCAAACCCACCGTCATCGACGAGGTGGATTCGACCCTGCACTACTTCCAGCAGGTGTTGTTTGATGCGATGCCACAACTGCGCAAGAGGCTGATCGCCGCCTTGCATCGGCATTACCCCGATGTGCAGGTCCCCCAGGCCTCGTTCTGCACATTTGGCTCTTGGGTGGGTTCCGATCGAGACGGCAATCCCTCGGTCACACCCGACATCACCTGGCGAACTGCCTGTTACCAGCGTCAGCTGATGCTGGAGCTCTACATCAGCTCCATCGAGTCTCTCCGCCAGCAGCTGAGCATCTCCATGCAGTGGAGTCAGGTCGCCCCTGCACTGCTGGAGTCTCTGGAGATGGATCGGCTCCGGTTCCCGGAAATCTACGAGCGCAGAGCAGCCCGATACCGACTTGAGCCCTACCGGCTGAAGCTCTGCTATGTGCTCGAAAAACTTGAGCGCACCCTCGCCCGCAACAACCAGCTATCGGAGGCGGGCTGGCAGATGCCCTGCGAGGCATTAGCCGATCCCAAGGATGGGCTCGGCAACGCTGAGGTTCTCCACTACACCTCGGTGGATCAATTCCGCAGTGATCTGGAATTGGTGCGCAACAGCCTTGTCAGCACCGAACTGAGCTGCGAACAGCTCGACACACTGCTGCACCAGGTGCACATCTTCGGGTTCTCACTGGCCAGCCTGGATATTCGTCAGGAGAGCACCCGCCATAGCGACGCCATCGACGAGATCACCCGCAGCCTGGAACTTCCCCAGGCTTATGGGGACATGAATGAGACGGAGCGAATGGCATGGCTGCTGCAGGAACTGCAGACCCGTCGCCCCCTGATCCCTCCAGCCGCCAATTGGTCAGCACCGACAGCTGAGACGCTGGCAGTGTTCCGGATGCTGCAGCGCCTTCAGGAGGAATTCGGCCCGCGGATCTGCAACTCCTACGTGATCTCGATGAGCCACACGGCATCGGATCTCTTGGAGGTTCTGCTGCTGGCCAAAGAGACGGGCCTGGTGGACCCACCGAACAAACGGGCCTCCCTCCTGGTGGTGCCGCTGTTCGAAACCGTGGAGGATCTCCAACGGGCCCCTGAAGTGATGGAGGGGTTGTTCAACACGCCGCTCTACCGCGAACTCCTCCCGCCAGCGGGGCAAAACAAGCAGCCACTGCAGGAGCTCATGCTGGGCTACTCCGACAGCAACAAGGATTCCGGATTCCTTTCCAGCAACTGGGAGATTCATCAGGCGCAGATCGCCCTTCAGGAGCTCGCCAGTCGCCAGGCCGTGGCGCTTCGCCTCTTCCACGGCCGTGGTGGATCCGTCAGTCGTGGTGGCGGTCCGGCCTATCAGGCCATCCTGGCCCAACCGAGTGGCACGCTGCAGGGCCGGATCAAAATCACCGAACAGGGTGAAGTGCTGGCCTCCAAGTACAGCCTGCCTGAATTGGCGCTCTACAACCTGGAGACCGTCACCACAGCGGTGGTTCAAAACAGCCTGGTGACCAACCAGCTCGATGCAACGCCCAGCTGGAATCAGCTGATGAGTCGTCTCTCCACCCGCTCACGGGAGCATTACCGGTCTTTGGTTCACGACAATCCCGATCTGGTGCCGTTTTTCCAGCAGGTCACGCCGATCGAGGAAATCAGCAAACTGCAGATCTCCAGCCGACCGGCCCGACGCAAAACCGGCGCCAAGGATCTCTCCAGCCTGCGGGCGATTCCCTGGGTCTTCGGTTGGACCCAGAGCCGATTCCTACTGCCGAGCTGGTTCGGCTTTGGCACAGCGCTGTCGGAAGAAGTGGGCGTTGACTCCGAACAACTCGATCTGCTGCGCCGCCTTCATCAGCGTTGGCCGTTCTTCCGGATGCTCATTTCCAAAGTGGAAATGACCCTTTCCAAGGTGGATCTCGACCTGGCCCATCACTACATGAACAGCCTGGGGCACCCCGAGCAGCGTGAGGCCTTTGAAGCGATCTTCCAGGTGATCGCGAAGGAATACGAACTCACCCGCAAACTGGTGCTGGAAATCACAGGACAAAACCGTCTGCTGGGCGCTGATCAAGGGCTGCAATTGTCCGTTGACCTGCGCAACCGCACCATCGTCCCCCTGGGCTTTCTCCAGGTGGCGTTGCTGAAGCGGCTACGGGATCAGAACCGCCAACCCCCCATGAGTGAGACACCAGGCGCCCCCGAGGACACCCGCACCTACAGCCGCAGTGAACTGCTGCGGGGAGCTTTGCTCACACTCAACGGCATTGCAGCCGGCATGCGCAACACCGGTTGATCCACAGTGCTGTCGTTCCTTCAACAACCCTCGATTCCACCCTTGCCTGAGGGAACGCGACTCGAAACATCAACCCCTCCAACGCCAAAGCAGCTCAACACCCTGCTGATGTCCTGCGGGGAATCAGCTCACCCTGAGGAACGCTGGGAGCTCGCCCTTCAGCGCAGCCTGTGGCAGATCAGCATCCTGGATGAGTCAACTGGAGAACTGATCGGATTTGTGCGGGCCACCAGTGATCTGGCCCTCAACGCCAATCTTTGGAACCTGGCCGCCAAACCCGGCCCAAGCCAAGCAGCCCTTTTCGCCGTTCTGGTGCATCGAGCTCTGCAAATCCTGCGTCGGGATCTCCCGGGCTGCAGCCTCTCGATCTCGGCCCCTGCAGATGCGTTGGAGGCTCTCAAACTGCAAGGTTTCCTGATTGATCCCAATGGCATTCGCGCCATGGGCCTCAGCCTGAGCTGAGACATTGAGATCAAACACGAGCATGGAGGGACTCGAACCCCCGACCCTCAGAACCGGAATCTGATGCTCTATCCAACTGAGCTACATGCCCACTGATCGGCATTAAGCCGCAGTGATATCGAGCGGCGACCGTCCCGATACCAGTACCTTACTCACTGGTCGCCCCAGCACCCATCCGGCTCCACAGGCTCCAACTGCAGGGCTTCCGGAACCACACCGTTCTGCAGCTGGAACTGACGCAGCCACGCTTGCTGGTGATCGGACCCAATGGCATTGGCAAGTCCAACCTGCTGGAGGCGGTTGAGCTGCTGGGCAGCCTGCGCTCCCATCGCTGCAGCAATGATCGGGACCTGATTCAGTGGGACAAACCCCAGGCCTTGATTCGGGCTGATGTGGGGGATGGAGATCGCCTGGAACTGGAACTGCGGCGCCAGGGAGGCCGTCAGGCCAGACGAAACGGAAAGCTGCTGGATCGCCAGCTGGATCTGATTGGTCCGCTGCGCTGCATCGGCTTCAGTGCCCTCGATCTTGATCTGGTGCGGGGCGAACCCGCCCTGCGCCGCCAGTGGCTGGACCGGGTGGTGCTGCAGCTTGAGCCGGTGTACGCCGATCTGATGGCACGGCTGAACCGGTTGTTGCGACAGCGCAGCCAGCTCTGGCGCCAGAGGCAGGTCTCCAGTGCCGAACGTCACGCGCTGCTCGACGCGTTTGACGTCCAGATGGCGCTGGTGAGCACCCGAATTCACCGGCGGCGGCAACGGGCCCTGCATCGGCTGGAACCGATCGCCCAGCGCTGGCAGACCCACCTCAGCGGGGGCACAGAAGCCCTGCAACTGGACTACAAACCCGGCAGCCGGCTCGATGGGGAGGATGCCGAAGAACCCTGGCGACTCGCCATCGAGGAGCAACTGCGCGATCAGCGGGAGGAAGAAGAACGGCTTGGCAGCTGCCGCGTGGGCCCGCACCGGGATGAAATCGCCCTGCTTCTGGGAGGCAGCCCGGCACGACGGTTTGGTTCGGCCGGCCAGCAGCGGTCGCTGGTGCTGGGCCTGAAGCTCGCCGAACTGGAGCTGGTGACCCAGCTGTGCGGGGAGCCACCACTGCTGCTTCTCGATGACGTGCTTGCCGAACTGGATCCAACCCGGCAGCAGCTCCTGCTGGAAGCCGTGGGCGAATCGCACCAATGCCTGGTGAGCGCCACTCACCTCGAAGGCTTTGGCGGCGGATGGCAGCAGCAGGCCCAAATTCTCGGAGCAAGAGATCTGAGACCCGACCTGAAGATCGGATAGTCTGTTCGACTTGTTTTTCTCTCATCGCCTGATGGAGCAAACCCTCTCTGAACTGCATCCCAACCCGGGATGGAGTGCACCTGAGATTCATGCCACCGACATGGTCGGTAAACACTGCATTCTCGAGCTTTACGACTGCGATCCGAACCGGCTCGACGACGAAGCATTCATCCGCACAACGATCACCTCAGCAGCCAAAGGCGCTGGTGCGACCCTGCTGAATCTGATCACCCATCAATTCCAGCCCCAGGGGGTCACGGGCCTGGCCCTGCTGGCGGAGTCCCACATTTCCATCCACACCTGGCCGGAGTCCGGCTACGCCGCCGTTGATGTGTTCACCTGCGGAGACCACACCATGCCGGAGCAGGCCTGCGGGATTCTCTGCGCCGAGCTGCAAGCGAAACGCCACGCGCTGAAAAGCTTTCTGCGGGAAACGCCTGCGGCCATCGCCACAGGGGTGAGAGAGCCTGTGGAGACAGCAATCCAGCTCCCCAACTGAACAGGTCAGCAAGGGTTCAGCGGCGGTTCAACTTGCCGCTGACCAGACCTTCGAGATCCAGGTTGACCGAGGTGAAACCAAGCCCACGGAAGGCATCCACCAGAGCATCACTCTCCGCAAGCGCGAGCACATCGCGGATCTGCTCACGGGGCACCTCGATCCTTGCCGCCAGCCCGTGGGATCGCACACGAACGGTGCTGAAGCCCCTGGCGATCAGCCAGGCTTCCGCCTGACCAACCTGCTTCAGCCGATCAGCGCTGATGCTTTCGCCATAGGGGAAGCGAGAGGCCAAGCAGGGCTGCGCCGGTTTGTCCCACCAGGGAAAACCAAGGGCCCGCGACAGCGAACGAATTGCTGCTTTGTCGATCGACAGTTCCGCCAGGGGCGAACGCACCCCTGCCTGGCGAGCCGCTTCGATGCCGGGGCGGTGATCGCCGAGGTCATCGAGATTGACCCCATCAATCACCAAGGCATCACCCGCTGCCGCGGCAATGGGCTGAAGGTGGTGGTGCAGTTCACGCTTGCAGGCAAAGCAGCGATCCACGGGGTTGCTGCTGTAGTCGGGGTCGTTCAACTCAGCCGTTGCACACTCCCGGTGCGGAATGCCGATCCAGGAGGCCTGATCACGGGCTTCCCGCAACAAATGCGGTGCCAGGGCCGGAGAGACCCCCGTTACAGCCAGAGCTGCGTCGCCCTTGGCCTCATAGGCCATCGCAGCCACCAGGGTGCTGTCGACCCCACCCGAGTAGGCCACACAAAGGGCAGACTGCGCCGCCATCCAGTGCCGCAGATCAGCCAACTGCTGCTGCTCTCGATCCGCCAAAGGCTCCTGCAACCGAAACATCAGCGGGGAAAACCAGTTGAGCTAGGTAGGCTCCAACGGTAAGAGCCGTCCTCATGCCTCGAAGCATCGGCATTGTCACCGCAGCGGACAGCCGCGAGCGCAGCCACGGACAGTTGCACATTTATGACGGCGAGGGCAAGGGCAAAAGCCAGGCGGCCCTTGGGGTTGTGCTGCGCACCATTGGACTCGGCATCTGCGAACAGCGGCAGACCCGGGTGCTGTTGTTGCGCTTCCTCAAAGGCCCAGGGCGTGCCTACGACGAAGATGCGGCCATCGAGGCCCTGCAGCAGGGTTTCCCCCATCTGATCGACCACCTGCGCACCGGACGGGCCGATCACTTCACCGCCGACGAAGCCACCCGATTCGACCGGGACGAAGCCCAACGGGGCTGGGTGATCGCCAAGGGCGCGATCGCCAGTGCCCTCTACTCAGTGGTTGTTCTAGACGAGCTGAATCCTGTGCTCGACCTCGGCCTGCTGGATCTCGAGGACGTGGTCCGAACCCTCAGCAACCGGCCCGAGGGGATGGAGATCATCGTCACCGGCCGGGCCGCGCCAGCCCAATTGGTGCGTGTAGCCGACCTCCACTCCGAAATGCGGGCCCATCGCCGGCCGGGGATGAACGACAACCGTGTGGTGCCTCTCAATGTGAGCAGCGGCATCGAGATCTACACCGGGGAAGGCAAAGGCAAATCAACCAGTGCACTGGGGAAAGGGCTGCAGGCCATCGGGCGGGGCATCAGCCAAGACAAGAGCCATCGGGTCTTGATCCTGCAGTGGCTCAAAGGCGGCAGCGGCTACACCGAAGACGCGGCTATTGCCGCCCTCCGCGAGAGCTATCCCCACCTGGTGGACCACCTCCGCTCCGGCCGCGATGCCATCGTCTGGCGAGGCCAGCAGGAACCGATTGACTACGTAGAGGCCGAGCGGGCCTGGGAGATCGCACGGGCCGCCATCTCCAGTGGCCTCTACAAGACCGTGATCCTCGATGAGTTGAACCCCACGGTCGACCTGGAGCTGCTGCCCGTTGAACCGATCCTGCAGACCCTTCTGCGCAAACCGGCAGAAACCGAAGTGATCATCACGGGGCGCTGCAAAAACCCTCCCGCCTATTTCGATCTGGCCAGCATTCATTCAGAAATGGTGTGCCACAAGCACTACGCCGAACAGGGTGTCGACCTGAAGCGAGGGGTGGATTACTAACGCTGGGTTCAGTAGCGGGGAATTGCAGGATCCACCTGCTGCGACCAGGCATCAATTCCACCGGTCACATTCGTGGCCGCGATGCCCAGTTGACCCAACAGCTCAACGGCACGCGCAGAGCGCCCCCCCAATTTGCAGTGCACCAAAAGGCGCCGTCCTTCCGTCAAGGCACGAACGCGATCAATCGCCTCTCCACTCTCCAGCGAAGCCAACGGAACCAAGTGGCTTCCTTCAATCGAAGCCACCTCTGCCTCAGCAGGATTACGCACATCGAGAAGCACAATCTCGTCTGGAGCGGAGTCGAGCAGGGCCTTCAACTCCGTAACAGTGATGGCTTCCATCTCCGATGACGCCGGACGGCAGAACTGGCGGTAGTCAATCAGGTGCTCGACCTTCGGTCGGTCTGGATCAACGCGGAGGGTGAGTTCCCGGAATCGCATCGCCAGGGCATCAACCACAAGCAGCCGACCATCCAGGCAATCACCGATCCCTGTGATCAGCTTGATCGCTTCGGTGGCCTGAAGCAAACCGATCAGCCCCGGCATCACACCCATCACCCCAGCTTCCGAGCAGGACGGAACAGCATCCGGCGGAGGTGGTTCCGGAAGCAGATCGCGGTAGTTGGGGCTCTTCGGCGTGCGGTTGAACACGCTGACCTGACCGTCAAAGCGCTGCACGGAGCCATACACAAGGGGCTTGCCGAGCAACACACAGGCGTCGTTGATCAGATACCGACTGGGGAAGTTGTCGGTGCCGTCACAGACCAGGTCGTAGGAACCGATGAGATCCAGAGCGTTGCCCACATCCAGCATGTGTTCATGCACCTCCACCTGGCAGTGGGGGTTGAGGTCGTGGATCCGCGCTTCAGCTGAGCGGGCCTTCGAGCGGCCAACCCCACTGGAGCCATGGATCACCTGCCGCTGGAGGTTGGAGAGCTCCACCACATCTCCATCCACGATTCCAATGCGGCCCACACCTGCCGCCGCCAGATAAAGAAGCAGAGGAGATCCCAGCCCCCCACTGCCAACACACAGCACAGACGCGGATTTCAAACGGAGCTGACCGGCAGGACCAACCTCGGGAAGGATCAGATGACGGGCATAGCGCCCCCGCTCATCAGCACTCAGCATCGGTTGGTCATGCATGGTTGTGAGTGTCCCAGAGCTGAATCGGGAGTTCATCCACGCTGCGGTCACCATGCAGCCACCAGGCCCGCAGGCCAAGCGAGGCAGAGAGAATCAGCATCAGGCTTTCAGCTTCTCCCCGACGCCGATCGTGGAGCGAGGGCACGGGCTCGGAGGCCGGATGGGAATGGGCCACCCCAATGCAATGTTGATGGCGATCCCGGGCCCATCGCTGGGCTGCCAACTGCTCCCTCGGATCCACCAGAAACCTTCTGCGACGCCCATGGACGGGCTGTTGGCCTGATCTCCCCCTCCCCCAGACATTGCAACAGGGCCAGACCGTGGTGAGGCTCAAGAGCTCTGATGAGACCCGTTGTCCCAGCAGCAAGGC
Organism: Synechococcus sp. BS301-5m-G53; assembly: GCA_016779825.1. Taxonomy (GTDB): domain Bacteria; phylum Cyanobacteriota; class Cyanobacteriia; order PCC-6307; family Cyanobiaceae; genus Parasynechococcus. The sequence goes on from JADHMX010000004.1 coordinate 26,248, forward strand.
ACAGCCTTCTTCGGGATGTGGCGCCAGCAAAATGCGGCGCAGATCCGTGTGGCATCGATGATCAATCTGCAGCACGGATGGCGTAGACCCCGTCGCACCGATACGCTCAGCTGAAATTGTGAAGGATTTAGTCGTTCTCATGAGTGACGCCACCACTGAAGTTAAGGATGCCGCCACAACCGTGACGACACCCCTCGAAACTCCTGCTCAGGAAGACACCACTTCTTTCGCTGAGCGCTACAGCGACGTGCTGGGCAAGGTGAACGACACCCTCGACCAAGTCGACTGGAGTCAGATGGGACGCATCGGCAAGATCGTCGGCATCTTTGCGGCCGTGATCATTGCCCAGATCCTGATCAAGGGAATCCTCGACACGATCAATCTGCTGCCGATCGTTCCGGGCCTGCTTGAACTGCTCGGCGTGGTCGTGGTGGGCCAATGGAGCTGGAAGAACCTGACCACCAGCGACAAGCGCAATGCTCTGGTGCAGCGTGTTCAAACACTCCGGCAGGAGTACCTGGGCTGATCCTCAAAGCCGCCGAGCCAGATCTCTGAGACTGGCTCGGCATTGGTTCAGATAACTCCCACCAAACAAATTGGCGTGGTTGAGCAGGTGGTACAGGTTGTAGATCTCCACCCGACCGTCAGCGCCAGGAGAATCGGGCAGCACCTCCCGATAGCCGGATCGGAAGGCTTCTCCGAAGCCGCCGAACAACCGGGTCATGGCCAGATCAACTTCCCGATCAGCCCACCAGCTGGCGGGATCAAAAATGCTTCCCCGTCCATCGTTCAGGCTGGCGGCATTCCCTCCCCAGAGATCACCGTGCACCAAGGCCGGACGCGGTTGATGCTCGTTCAGATCCTCTGCGATGCGCAGCAACAATGGATTGAGATCCGTTGAATCCTGCTTCAAGCCATCAAGGAGCTCGAGTTGGGGGCGCAGCCTCAGCTCCACGAAGGCCGATCCCCAGTCATCGCGCCACCCCCCCGGTTGAGGCCCAGCGCCAATGAAGCCGTCACAGTGCCAGCCGAAACGCGCTGGGCTTGAGGCCATCGACGCCTGATGCAGCAGTGCCAAACCCCGGCCGAGGGCTGTTTGGTCGTTGCCTCCGCAATCCAACCAGGGCAACAGCAGCACCGCACCATGGGGCAGTGCCGCCAGGGCGATGGGCTTGGGCACAACCAGGAACGAGGCATCGGCTTGGGCATGCAAGGCCTCAAGGCCCTCCGCCTCCACTTCAAACAGGGGCAGCGCGCTGGCGCCACCGCTTTTGGCAAACAACACCTGGCCATCACGGAGGCACAGTTTCCAGGCCTGATGAATGCAGCCACCACCGACGGGGGAGACATCCGTGATGACAGCCCCCGCCAACGGGCCGTCTTCCGCGGTGAGATCCCGGCGCAGTTCGCTGTTCATCCTCAGCTAGCCCCCTGTCTTGCCAGCATGGCCTGATTCTTCAAGGCGTCGTGAGCGATTCCAGCGTGATCGTGGTGGGCGGTGGAATCGCTGGCTTAACCGCAGCGGCACTGCTGGCCCGTGATGGCGTCGATGTCACGCTGCTGGAAGCGCATCAACAACCGGGGGGATGTGCCGGAACGTTCCGGCGTGGTCCGTGGGTGTTCGATGTTGGGGCGACCCAGGTCGCTGGGCTGGAGCCCGGGGGCAGTCATGCGCGACTGCTCAAGCATCTGGACATGCCTCTGCCCACGGCAGAGCTTCTGGACCCAGGTTGTGTGGTCGACCTGGGCGATGGCTCCCCTCCGATTTCGCTCTGGCACGACCCAGACGCCTGGGCCGCTGAGCGTGAGCGTCAATTCCCCGGCAGCCAACGCTTCTGGAGCCTTTGCCATCAGCTGCATTGCAGCAACTGGCAGTTCGCCAACCAGGACCCCGTGGTGACTCCGCGATCCTTCTGGGATCTCGGCACGTTGCTGCGGGCCCTGCGGCCCGCAACGCTGGCATCGGGACTGTTCACAGGTCTGACCATCGCCGATCTGTTGCAGCTGTGTGGGTGCGGTGACGATCCACGGCTGCGGCGCTTTCTCGACCTCCAGCTGAAGCTGTACTCCCAGGAACCGGCCGATCGCACGGCGGCGCTGTACGGCGCCACAGTTCTGCACATGGCCCAAGCACCCCTCGGGCTCTGGCATCTGGAGGGATCGATGCAGGTGCTGAGCAATCAGCTGGTGGCGGCCATTGAGCGCGACGGCGGAACGGTGCTGATGAAGCATCGGGCCACCCAGTTGCAGCCCAACTCATCCGGCTGGCAGGTGACGATCAGCACCGGCAAAGGCGAGGAACAACAACTCAGCAGCCGCGATGTGGTCTGCAGCCTGCCCCCTCAATGCCTGCTGGAGCTGATCGAACCGGATCAGCTGCCCAAGGGCTACCGCAAGCGACTGGAAAACCTGCATGAACCCAGTGGTGCGCTTGTGCTTTACGGAGCGGTGCGTCGTGATGCACTGCCCGACCCCTGCCCAGGCCATCTCCAGCGGGGTTGTGCGTCTCCTGGATCCCTATTCGTCTCCATCAGCCGCGACGGCGATGGTCGAGCACCCCGGGGACAGGCCACCTTGATCGCCAGCGTGTTCACCCCAACGGGCGACTGGTGCCGCTTACCGGAGCCGGAGTACCAGCAGCGCAAGCAAGAGATGCTGAGCCAGATCCAAGCCGAACTGAACAGCTGGCTTTCGCTTGAAGACGACGTCTGGTTGCACGCTGAACTGGCAACGCCACGGGGCTTCGCCGGCTGGACGGGGCGTCCCAATGGAATGGTTGGGGGCCTCGGACAGCATCCCAGCCGGTTCGGCCCCTTCGGCCTGGCAGGACGAACACCCATGCCCGGGCTTTGGCTCTGTGGCGACAGCCTTCATCCGGGCGAAGGCACGGCAGGGGTCAGTTTGTCGGCCCTCAATGCCTGTCGTCAGCTCAGGGCCGAACGGGGCCAACCCCTCAGCTTTCGGAGCTGACCTCCCCCGGTGCCCTCAAAAAATCGGGGCGCAGGGTCTGTGTTCGCAGCAATTCCAATTCCAGCTGAGACCAGTTTTGCTGAAGAACAGCGTCTTCGAGCTGCTCCAGGCTCCAGCGGTAGGCCGCCAAACCGCGCAACACCGCATCCCGGTTGGTGGAGGCCATCGCCACCCCCAGCTGGGGATTCCCCCCACCCACGCGACTGGTGTCGGCAAAGCCGCTGGACGCCAGCACCATCGCCAACTGCCGGATCTCCGGATCCCGTTCATCGCCCACCGCCCGCAGCAGCGCGGCACTCACCAGCACCGGCATGTGGGAGATCAGCGCCACGGCCTGATCGTGCTGGGACGCGGTGGACGTCAGCCAATGACCGCCCACGCTGACGGCAAGATCATGAACTTGGGCCAGGGCATCGGAGTCTGTTTCAACATCCGGAGTTGCGATCCAAGGGCGGCCGCGGAACAGATCCGCCACTCCGGCATCGACGCCCGCATGGGCTGTACCAGCCATGGGGTGACTGGCCACAAAGCGGGGATGCAACCGGCGCCAAGCCTCCAGCACGGGCTGCTTGACCGAACCGACATCGGTGATCACCGCTGCTTCAGGCAGGGCGGCCAAGAGCTCATCAGGGGGGTTCAACAGCAAGGGGATTGGCAACGCCAGGATCACCAGATCGCAATCAGCGAGGCAGCGCGGGTCGGTCGACACCGCTCCCACAAGCCCACGGGCCATGGCGCGATCCGCTGTGGCCTGACGGTGCACGAGGCCCTGCACCGTCCATCCCCGTGCTTGGAGGTCCAGACCAAGAGATCCCCCAATTAATCCAAGGCCAACGATCCCCACCCGTCCCGGTTGCACCGCCATCCCTCCTGCAGGGTCGTGAAGCCATGTTGATGGATGGATTGCCATGAACCAATCACCGGGGGCACCCTGCGTAGGGTTTGACGATGTTGGAAGCCCAGGCCCACCATCAGATCAAAACCCTGCTCCGTCAGGAGGAATCGGACTGGCCCCACCACCTGACCCTGAGCCGGCTGGTGGCAAGAAGCCTCAGGCGTCGCGACACGACACTCATCCAGCTACCCCCCAGCAGCAGCGAACGCTGGTGGCTTGGTCTGCTGGTGCCGCTTTGCCTTGCTCCCGAATCGGGGGCACTGGTGCTGACGCCCCCCCAGCGTCGGCGTTTACTCCAGTTGGAATTGCCCCGTCTCCGCAACCAGGGGCTACGACTTCCTTGCTGGCAGGGGGCGACCCCTCCTGAAGGGCCACAGCTCTGGCTGATGGATGTTGGCGAACTGATTCAGGCCCATCGCAATGGGCACTTGGGCACACGCCAACTGCTGATCCCGGAGATGGATCAGTTGAGCCGGCGCATGCGCAATGCCCTGACGATTGAGATCAACCACCAGCACTGGGACGAACTCCGCCAGGCCTGCCCCCAGGCGGAATCCGGGTTGCTGGAGCTGCATGACCGGATGACCCGACAGCTCTTCGCTGCAGCGACACGAGCAGGGGGCGTCGTGAGACTCGAAGGCTCAGCCGGGCAGGTCCTACGCGACCTCCTCCAGCTGATGCCAGCCAGCCCAGAACCCTGGAACACACTCCGCAGCATCAACCCGGCGGACTGGACCGAATGGGCTGAACTCGATCACCGACTGCTCCAATGGCGCTGGCAGCTGGCCCCCCTGGAACCGCTCCAACTGCTGCGGGGAGTGCTGCTGGATCACCCCTGCCTGATGTTCAGCAGCAATGGAGACAACACCAGGCTGGATCTGGAATTTGAACAGGCTGGCTTGGTCCCCGACGTCCGCGCAACGCTGCGGGAACAGGAGCTGAATGAACCCCTCCCCCTCTATGCCCCGCGCCGTCAGCCGCTGCCGAACACACGGATCTATGCCCAACATCTCCTTGAGGAGAGCAGACGACTGATCCTTGGTCAAACGGGGGTGACCATCGTTCTGATCAACGACGAACAGCTGCGTCGCCAGCTGACCAGCTCCCTGGCTGCCGAATTCGGACGCCGCGTGACGCATGAATCGACGGCAGCTGAAAGCAATGGTGTGGTGACCTGCAGCTGGGACTGGTGGCTGGAGCATCAGGAGCGTCTGCCGGCCCCAGCTCAGCTGATTGTCGGCATGCTCCCCATCGCCAGCCTGGACAATCCACTCACCTCGGCGCGGGTGGAGCGCTTGAAACAAAAGGGAGAGGACTGGTTTCGCACCCTGCTACTGCCAGAAGCCTTGAGCCTGATCCCTGCCGCCATTGCACCGCTGCGACGCAGTGGCGGTCGCCTGGCCATTCTCGACGGTCGTCTCCGAGGGCGGAGTTGGGGTGACCAGGTGCTGCACCGACTGGAACCCTGGATTCCTTTGCAGCGACTGCTGCCGCAGTGAACAACGCCTAACCTCCCCTCAACGCTGAGAAGTGCATGGGAGAAGCACGCCGTCGGGCTGCCCAGGGCCTGCCGCCCCGACAGTCCAAAGCCAACCCCAAAGCAACAGACACCTCCCCACGGGTGGTGTCCTGGCTGCCGCTGACCCGCAACCAAACGCAGCAGTTCATGGCGGTGACCACCCGTGGCGCCTGGATCGGCATTGGAGCGATGGTGGTGCTCTGGATCACGGTGCGCTTCATCGGACCCGCCGCCGGCTGGTGGACCCTCGCGGATACCCCCTAAGCAACAGGCGAAGCCCAACAAGCGAAAACAAAAGAAAACCTTTAGACTTGGTCTCATTGGAGACTCAGTCATGTTTCCGCGCTTAGCCGAGCACTACAGATCCGTCGTCGAAGATCTGGTGATGAGCCTTCAGGCCCTCGCCAGCAGCCTTCAAAGCGCCGGCATTACAGCCACCTGCTACTCCTGTGGCGATGGGCGTGATGGCCATGGAGCCTCATTTGTGGCTGACATCGGCGATGGCCACATGGTGCGTTTTCTAGTCTCCGATTTCGGCATCAGCTGGGTGGAATCCCGCAATGGCCGAGAACTGGTGAAGCTGGAGGGGGCCGATGCCATCCAGGAATTGCAACGGATGGCAGATCTGGCCCAGGGGGGCCAGGTCCGCAGCACGCAGTCCCTGGCCCAAGCCGCCTGAGATCAGGCGGCGGCTTCTGGAGCCTTCGCCTCAACGGTCTTGTCAGCAGCCGTCTTCGCAGCGGCGGCCAAAGGCCGCATGGAGTTCGACTTGACCTCTGAGCCCTCCTTCAGCTTCTGACGCACCAGCGTTTCAATGGTGGCTGTTGCATCCGGGTTCTCCTCCATCCAGGTGATGGTGTTGTCGCGACCCTGGCCAATGTTGTCGCCCTCGTAGCTGTACCAAGCACCCTTACGGACAACAACGCCTGTCTCTTCGGCGAGATCAAGCAGACAACCCAAGGTGCTGATGCCGCGGCCAAAGAGAATGTCGAATTCGGCAATGCGGAAAGGTGGCGCCACCTTGTTTTTCGCCACTTTCACCTTGGCCCTGATACCGAATTCCTCTGTTCCCTTCTTGAGCGTCTGAATCCGACGGATGTCGAGGCGAACCGAGGCATAGAACTTGAGCGCGTTGCCTCCAGTGGTGGTCTCTGGATTGCCGTAGGTCACACCAATCTTGAGACGCAACTGGTTGAGGAAGATGACGGTGCAACCCGACTTGCCGATGTTGCCGGTGATCTTCCGCATCGCCTGACTCATCAGACGCGCTTGGGCGCCAACCGCCAGGTCTCCCATCTCACCTTCGATCTCAGCGCGAGGGGTGAGGGCCGCCACCGAGTCGACAACAACGATGTCCACCGCCGCCGAGCGCACCAGTTGGTCAACGATCTCCAGCGCCATCTCACCGGTATCGGGCTGGGAAACCAGCAGGTTCTCGACATCAACGCCCAGAGAAGCGGCATAGACGGGATCCAGGGCATGCTCCGCATCCACGAAGGCCGCCACACCACCACGCTTTTGCACTTCAGCGATCGCATGCAGCGTGAGCGTGGTTTTACCGGAACTTTCCGGGCCGTAAATCTCCACCACTCGACCCTTCGGGTATCCACCACCCAACGCGAGATCAAGGGTCAGCGCTCCGGTGGAAATCGTCTCCACCCGCATGCGGGAGGCATCACCCAACCGCATGATCGACCCCTTGCCGAAGTTGCGTTCGATCTGACCCAAAACCAGATTCAGCGCCTTGTCCCTCTCGCCGGAGGAACGTGGATCGGAAGCGCCGGATTTCATATCTGCAGGCATGAAAAGGACCTGAAACTAAGGAACGAGAGATCCAATGCCACAGAAGCGCCGAATCGTCTCAAGTAGTACAAGCGTACCGTAACGAATCAGGGCCATTGCGCCAGGGGGGCCCGAAAACGATCCAAATGGAGCAGCGCAATCCCAGGCGGAAGACCGCTCTGATCCTGAGGGCGAAGATAGCCCCAACTCACCAGAAAACAGGGCAGTTGTTCCAGCCCTGGGGTTGTGCGCACCGCCTCAAGCGTCGCCCGGCGATCTTCCACGAAGCCATACAAACTCCGCTGTTGCTGAAGCTGGAGCAGAACTTGAGGTTTGGCGCCAGCCTCACGACCATCCAGACGCCAAGGCTGCAGGCCAAGGCTGGCCAGCAGCTCAGCAGTGAAAACCTGGGTTTTGGTGGTCAGAACAGACCAGTCCACCCCCTCAGCCTCCAACTGCCGCAGACGCTCCACCAGGCCAGGGAAGGGGCGATGCAGCGCCAACCACTCAGAACGGTTCTGCCGAACCGCTTCATCTCTGGAGGCATCCAGTGCAGCCTGCAGCTGCTCCGGCTGCCATCCACGCCGTTGCAGTGCCGAGGCCTGCGCGTCCCCATAGGACTGCAGCCAAACCTGAAGATTCAAGACCGGCAGTTCAGCGGCTAGCAGCACCATCTCCCAACCGTGATGCACCCAGGGCCGCAGCTGACGAAAAGCGTCGGGCACTTGATCAGGCGTGAAGCCCTGTGGAGCGGCCTCAAGACGGCGACAGGCGTGCCATGCACTCCACCAGTACTCGGCCATTCCATCGACGATGACCCCGTCGAAATCGAACACCAGCAGGGGTCGTTGATTCATGGACAAAAACTGGGCCGCTAGGATTCGAACCTAGGAATGGCGGGACCAAAACCCGCTGCCTTACCACTTGGCGACGGCCCATTGATCCGTTTGAACCGCAACCTGCGGATCACCGGAGTACACATAGTTACCCACAGCAGCCAACCCTTCGTCAATCCACCACGGGAATCAACCGACGGCCGATCAGCGGGGGAAAACCCTTAGGCGCGACATTTCAGCCTCACCGAAGACGTCACTGCGCAGCCGGTAACGGCGCACGAGGTCGGCTTGCATCCGGAGAACACGCTCACTGCGAGGCAGCAACTCCACCGGCCGACCTTGCGGCATCACCACCTGTTCCACGGCAAGCCGACATTCCTCGAGAGCAGCCAATTCATCGTCCTGAGACACCCGGTCCAGCGGGGCAACCTCTGCGGCCGATTCGGTGGCCTGACGGCGCAGAAGCCTGGCCATGGCACGGGTCACCTGGGGCAGGGTGTCGGACTTAATCACCAGGATCGGTATCCCCAGATCCCTGGCCTGACGGCGCAGTGACGGTTGACGACTGAGGCCCAGGCGAACGCTCAACACCACATCGGCCTCACTCAAATCATCCACCACCCGCGCCATCCAGCCGTGGGAACGAATGGCCTCCTCCACAACACGGGGAGGGACCCCACAACAGAGAACTTGGAGATGCTCGGTGCTGGTCTCCAGTGAAGATGGTTCTTCTGCTGTGCTGGCCTCGCGGGCACTCGCCGCAGGCATGGGCACGGGAACCGAGACCGGCTGATCCGCGAACGGCCGTTGGGACGGAGGGCGCAGCAAACCCGAAGACTGTGGCGGGTCAACCAGCTGTACGCCCCCCTCAGGCGTCAGCTCGCGCTCCTGAACCCTAGGCGTCAGGCCCCGGAGCAGTTGGTCCACAGTGGCGGCAACATCGGTGTGCACGGCCCAGCGCTGCCGGCTGTGCATTTCAACCGCAACCGGAAACGTCGGTTCGGCGGCGCGCTCCAACACCGTTTTCTGACTGCGACGCCGCCGGGCCTCCTCGTCCCCAAGGGTGACCGCCTGAATCCCTCCCACCAGATCGCTGAGGGTGGGGTTCTTGATCAGGTTTGCCAGAGCATTGCCGTGGGCTGTGGCGACAAGCACCACACCACGCTCAGCAATGGTGCGCGCAGCTTGAGCCTCCAGCTCCGTACCGATCTCATCGATCACGATGACTTCAGGCATGTGGTTTTCCACCGCCTCGATCATGGTTTGGTGCTGCAGTTCAGGTCGGGCCACCTGCATGCGGCGGGCCCGACCGATCGCGGGGTGCGGGATGTCGCCATCGCCGGCAATCTCATTGCTCGTGTCGATCACGACAACGCGCCGCTCCAGCTCATCCGCAAGCACCCGGGCGATCTCGCGCAACGCCGTTGTCTTGCCGACACCCGGGCGCCCCATCAACAGAAGGGACTGCCCTCCATCCAGGAGGTCCCGCACCATGGCAACGGTGCCGAACACGGCTCGGCCCACCCGGCAGGTCAGACCGACCACCTCGCCCTGACGGTTGCGGATCGCGCTGATCCTGTGAAGTGTTCGTTCGATCCCCGCCCTGTTATCACCGCCGAACTGACCAATCCTGTCCACCACCGCCGCCAGATCCTCCCGAGACAAGGGAGTTGAACCCAGCGCCAGGGCACGGCCTGGATAACGCGCTTCCGGAACTCGACCGAGATCGAGCACCACCTCGATCAGCTGCTGTCGCGCCTCCTCAGGCTTCAACTGCTCCTGCACAGCATCCGGCAGAAGCTCGAGAAGGCGATCCAGATCGTCGGTGACCCGTTGCGTGCCCATGGGATCTGCGCGTTTCAGCCTTCTAGCAAGAGCGCTGCAGCCATGGCGTGACCAATGGACGCGCGAGGGAGAGGGCGCGCTCCCAGCCCTCGGGCCATTGCCACAGAGCAGATCCACGGGTTTGCGCCTCCTCCAGCACAGGCATCAACAGGCGACGGGCCACACCTCCAAAGGCGATGCCCGCCGGCCGCTCCGTCGGATGCAAGAACTCCAGCGTTGCAGCGTTGGTGCCACCGGCCAGCTGCAGCGGACCCGGCGGGGCCAGACCACGCATGGCACGCCAGAGCTGAACCGCAGCCCGCGCAGTGCCTGCGCCCACATCGCCGCTCATCGGACGCCCATCCAACTGCCAGAGATGTGCGTAACCGGCTTGCCGCACAGAGGAATAGCGATGCCAAAGCAACCGAGCCAACTGATCGACCTTCAGGCCGTGCCCCTCCAAGCCGGAGCTCACCGCCAAACGCCGCAGGGGAACGTTGTGCTGCTGAAGGCTATGGATCAGCGTCGAGAAGCCCTCGGCATGGCCAGACGCCGTGTGAATCTCCACCGCATCGGGCTGAATGGACTTCAACAGGGTGATCACCTGCTCCGGAGCCAGTCGATGGTCGCGTGCCTCGATCAACCCATGAGGACAGGCCGGCAAGCAGCGGCCGCAGCCATAGCAACGCTGCTGGTCGATCGCAGCACCGGGCGGAATCGCTGCAGCCGGACAAATCCTTTCGCAGGGACGCGGACAGTCCGCAGGGCAGCGATCAGGATCGAACCAGGCCTTGCGGAAGTGAGCATCGACGCCATCGCTGAGGCTGACCATCAGCCAGGGACGGTGGCCTGTTTGCTCCTCAGCCCAGTCCAGGCCCCGACGTGCTGCAAGAACGACCGCTGGATCGGCAGCCACATCGACGCAATGAACCCCGACAGCCGCAAAAACAGCGGTGAGATCAGCAATGGCAGGCAAATCCTGATTGCTTGCTCCACAGATCAGCTTGACCCATCGCCCCTGAGCGAGGGCTTCTTCAGGCGTCAGGCCTTCAGATATGTCGTCATCGGTTCCCACTTCAGGCTGCGAGCACCACCCATCTCCACGATGATGCGCAATCGAGGTTCGCGCTTGCACAGATCGCAGAGCGAGAGAAGTTCGGAGCGCGACAGCACCTGACCTTCCAGCAGCCAGAGCGCCACAGGAGCATCACCTTCAAAGAGGTCTCCGAGCTGAGGAGCCACCTCCTGCACTTCGCCCACAGCTGCGCCACGGCCAACACTTTGATGGCCGAGATGGGGAGGACGGATGCCGTGCTTTTGGGTGAGGAACACTTCAGGATCCCCGAGCCCCCGGGCTGATGTCATCCGGGTGCGATACCCAGCACCACGCAGACGTCTTAAAAGCCGCGTTTCTGCACCACCCTCCAGCGGAGCCTGAACAGCCAGACAGCCATTGGCTTCGAGATCGCGGCGAAATGCCTGACCGGTGAGAAGCAGTGGCATGGCAGCTCCAGGGATTGGAGGAGATTCTGGCAGCAGATAGCGGGTGCAGGAGAGGGGGAAGGTCGGTGATGTAGGTTCGTTGTTTGTTCTGTGTTTCTGTGCCCGTCCGCTAGCCGGGCCTCCAGTCGGCAGAACAGATTCGACGATTGCGTCGAATCTCCAGGCCAGTACGGAAGTTTTCTTCGGAAATTCCCGTCGGGAAACTGCAACAGCACATCGTGCCGATGCAAGTCCCAGCCTCGCTGAATCGTTCGCTAGCCCATTCGAATCCACTCCCTCGGGAGTTCCGCTTCGAACCACGTCTGCGTCCAATCGATCAGCACCTGACCCCACGCGGATTTCCGCATGGTGGTTGTCCACGCTGGCGCTTCCTCCCCATCCATGTCCATCGGCATCCTCGGGAAGAAGCTGGGTATGTCCCAGTTCTTCGACGAGCAGGGCAGAGCTGTTCCGGTCACCTTGATCGAAGCCGGCCCCTGCCGCATCACCCAACTCAAGAACGACGACACTGACGGTTATTCCGCAGTGCAGATCGGCTTTGGCGAAACCCGCGAGAAGCTGATCAACAAGCCCGCCCAGGGTCACCTGAACAAATCCGGTGAGGGCCTTCTGCGTCATCTATGCGAGTACCGCGTCGACAGCGTTGAAGGGCTCGAACTCGGTGGAGCCATCACCGTCGGCGATTTCGAAGCCGGCCAAAAAGTGGATGTCAGCGGTGACACCGTCGGCCGCGGCTTCGCTGGCCTTCAAAAGCGCCACGGTTTCAGCCGGGGGCCCATGTCCCACGGTTCCAAGAACCACCGCGAACCTGGTTCGATCGGTGCGGGTACAACCCCGGGCCGCATCTACCCCGGCAAGCGGATGGCCGGTCGCTACGGCGGCAAGAAGATCACCACCCGCGGTCTGACCATCCTCAAGGTGGACAGCGAGCACAACCTGCTGGTGGTGAAGGGATCCGTTCCCGGCAAGCCCGGAGCGCTGCTCAACATCCGCCCGGCCCTGCGCGTGGGCGCCAAGCCCGCCAAAGGAGGTAAGTGATGGCCAGTTGTGTCGTTCGTGATTGGCAGGGCAAGGAAGCCGGCAAGGCAACCCTGGACCTGAAGGTGGCCAAAGAGACCACCGCCGTTGATCTCATGCATCGGGCTGTTCTGCGTCAGCAGGCCCATGCACGCCAAGGAACCGCCAGCACCCTCACCCGCGCAGAAGTGCGTGGTGGTGGTCGCAAGCCCTACAAGCAGAAAGGAACTGGTCGGGCCCGTCAGGGATCCATCCGGACTCCCCTGAAGCCCGGCGGCGGCATCATCTTTGGACCCAAGCCCCGCACCTACAACCTTGCGATGAACCGCAAGGAGCGTCGTCTGGCCCTGCGCACTGCGCTGATGGCCCGCATTGACGATGTGATCGTCGTGAAGGACTTCGCTACTGCGCTAGAAGCCCCCAAGACCCGTGAGATCACGGATGCTCTGGGACGCCTCGGTGTCGCGGCCGGCTCCAAGGTGCTCATCGTTCTGACGAACCCCTCCGATGTTGTTCGCCGTTCCGTGCGCAACCTGGAGAAAGTCAAGTTGATCTCCTCAGATCAGCTGAACGTCTTCGACCTGCTCCACGCCAATGCTCTGGTGCTGGGCGAGGAAGCTCTCGCAACCATCCAGGAGGTCTACGGCGATGACTGAACGTTTCCAAGGACGCCTGGCGGATGTGATCCGCCGTCCCTTGATTACCGAGAAGGCGACTCGCGCCCTCGAAATCAACCAGTACACCTTCGAGGTGGACCACCGCGCCGCAAAGCCCGACATCAAGGCCGCCATTGAGCAGCTCTTCGATGTGAAGGTCACCGGCATCAGCACCATGAACCCCCCGCGTCGCTCGCGTCGCATGGGTCGCTTCGCCGGCAAACGTGCCCAGGTGAAGAAAGCCGTGGTGCGCCTGGCGGAGGGCAACTCGATCCAACTCTTCCCTGAGTCCTGAGGGGTCTGAATCGTCATGGCAATCCGTAATTTCCGCCCCTACACCCCCGGTACCCGCACCCGGGTGGTCACTGATTTCAGTGAAATCACCAGCCGCAAGCCGGAGCGGACCCTGGTGGTGGCCAAACACCGCCGCAAGGGCCGCAACAACCGCGGTGTGATCACCTGCCGCCACCGCGGTGGTGGTCACAAGCGCCTCTACCGCGTGGTCGACTTCCGTCGCAACAAGCACGGTGTCACCGCCAAGGTGGCCGCGATTCACTACGACCCGCACCGCAACGCGCGTCTGGCACTGCTCTTCTATGCCGATGGCGAGAAGCGCTACATCCTGGCTCCCGCAGGAGTTCAGGTGGGTCAGACCGTGGTCTCCGGCCCTGATGCTCCGATCGAAAACGGCAATGCCATGCCGTTGTCCTCGGTGCCCCTCGGTTCGGCTGTTCACTGCGTTGAGCTCTACGCCGGTCGTGGCGGCCAGATGGTCCGTACCGCCGGTGCCAGCGCCCAGGTGATGGCAAAAGAAGGCGACTACGTCGCTCTGAAGCTGCCCTCCACTGAGGTCCGCCTGGTTCGCCGCGAGTGCTACGCCACCCTCGGCGAGGTCGGCAACTCCGAGATGCGCAACACCAGCCTGGGCAAGGCTGGGCGTCGCCGCTGGCTCGGACGTCGACCTCAGGTGCGAGGCAGTGTGATGAACCCCTGCGATCACCCCCACGGTGGTGGTGAGGGTCGTGCACCAATCGGCCGTTCCGGCCCGGTGACCCCCTGGGGCAAACCCGCCCTCGGTCTCAAGACCCGCAAGCGGAACAAACCCAGCAACCAATACGTGCTCCGGAAGCGTCGCAAGACCTCCAAGCGGAGCCGTGGCGGACGCGATTCCTGATGCAAACCATCACTTTGCCGCTTGCTTAAACCGTTATGGGACGTTCACTCAAAAAAGGTCCGTTTATTGCCGACAGCCTGCTTCGCAAGGTTGAAAAGCAGAACGACAACGACGACAAGTCTGTGATCAAAACCTGGTCACGGGCCTCCACGATCCTGCCGATGATGATCGGCCACACGATCGCGGTTCACAACGGCCGCACCCATGTGCCGGTGTTCATCACCGAGCAAATGGTGGGCCACAAGCTGGGAGAGTTCGCTCCCACCCGCACCTTCAAGGGCCACATCAGAGACAAGAAAGGAGGCCGCTAATTCATGACATCGTCAACCCCAACGGCACCCACCGCCCAGGCTCACGGTCGCTTCATCCGAGGCTCCGTGTCGAAGGTGCGCCGTGTGCTCGACCAAATCCGTGGCCGCACCTATCGCGACGCGCTGATCATGCTCGAGTTCATGCCTTACCGCTCTACCGGACCGATCACCAAGGTGCTTCGGTCTGCGGTGGCCAACGCTGAGCACAACCTCGGTCTTGACCCCTCATCTCTGGTGATTTCGAGCGCCAGCGCCGACATGGGCCCCTCCATGAAGCGCTATCGCCCCCGGGCCCAAGGCCGGGCTTACCAGATCAAGAAACAGACCTGCCACATCAGCATTGCTGTGGCAGCTCAGACCGATTCCTGACCCCCGAGGACTCCGACCCAATGGGACACAAAATCAACCCAACCGGTCTGCGCCTGGGGATCACCCAGGAACACCGGTCACGCTGGTACGCCTCCAGCAAGAGTTATCCGGCCCTCCTCCAGGAGGACGATCGGATTCGCAAGTTCATCCACAAGAAATACGGCTCCGCAGGCATCAGCGATGTGCTGATCGCCCGCAAGGCCGATCAACTGGAAGTTGAACTCAAGACCGCACGCCCCGGTGTGCTGGTCGGCCGTCAAGGCAGCGGCATCGAAGAACTTCGCTCCGGCATTCAGAAGACCGTCGGCGACTCCAGTCGTCAGGTGCGGATCAATGTTGTCGAGGTCGAACGCGTCGACGGTGATGCTTTCCTCCTGGCCGAGTACATCGCCCAGCAGCTGGAGAAGCGTGTGGCCTTCCGCCGCACCATCCGCATGGCTGTGCAGCGCGCCCAGCGTGCCGGTGTTCTGGGTCTGAAGATCCAGGTGTCCGGTCGCCTAAACGGTGCCGAGATTGCTCGGACGGAGTGGACCCGAGAGGGTCGGGTGCCCCTGCACACCCTGCGTGCCGACATCGACTACGCCACCAAGGTGGCCAGTACGACCTACGGCGTGCTCGGCATCAAGGTGTGGGTGTTCAAGGGCGAGGTGCTGAGCGAACAGGCTCAGCCCATGCCGGTGGGTGCCGCCCCCCGGCGCCGGGCCAGCCGTCGGCCCCAACAGTTCGAAGACCGCTCCAACGAGGGTTGAACAGGAGGCCTGAACCATGCTGAGTCCAAAACGCGTCAAATTCCGTAAGCAGCAGCGAGGCCGCATGCGCGGCGTCGCCACCCGGGGCAACACCATTGCCTTCGGACAATTCGCGCTGCAGGCACAGGAGTGTGGCTGGATCACCTCGCGCCAGATCGAGGCCAGCCGTCGTGCCATGACCCGCTACGTCAAGCGTGGCGGAAAAATCTGGATCCGGATCTTCCCCGACAAGCCGGTCACCATGCGCGCTGCCGAAACCCGGATGGGTTCCGGTAAGGGCAACCCCGAATTCTGGGTAGCGGTGATCAAGCCCGGCCGGATCCTGTTCGAGATGGGCGGTGCTGAAATCACCCCCGAAATCGCCCGGGAAGCCATGCGCCTGGCGCAGTACAAGCTGCCCGTGAAGACCAAGTTCATCCAACTGGATGAGCAGGAGAAGTCAGCTGGTGCCAAGGCTCCGGCAGCTTCTGAAGCCGTCACCGTGGAGTCCTGACCATGGCCCGTCCCAACGCCGCAGATGTGCGCAGCCTGTCCGATTCGGACATCACCGAACAGATCGATGGCCTGCGCCGCGAACTGTTCCAACTCCGTTTCCAGCAGGCAACGCGCCAGCTCGCCAACACGCACCGTTTCAAAGAGGTCCGCATCAAGCTGGCCCAGCTGCTGACGGTGCAGTCGGAGCGCCAGCGCTCCACCGCCTCCTGATTCCCCCCTCCGTAACCATGGCAGTCAAGGAAAGGGTCGGCACCGTCGTCAGCGACAAGATGGAAAAAACGGTGGTGGTCGCGGTGGAAACCCGCTTCCCTCACCCCATCTATCAAAAGACGGTCAGCCGTACCACCCGTTACAAGGCTCACGACGAAGACAACACCTGTCGCGTCGGTGACCGTGTTCGCATCACTGAAACCCGTCCGATGAGCCGCCAGAAGCGGTGGGCCATCGCCGAGGTTCTCAGCCATAGCCCCAAGGCTGCAGCTGAGGAAGCCAACAAGGCTGAAGCTCAGGAGGTGAACCAGTGATCCAGCAGGAGTCCTATCTCACCGTTGCCGACAACAGCGGCGCCAAGCGCATCCAATGCATTCGCGTCCTCGGCACCAACCGTCGTTATGCCCACGTGGGCGACGTGATCGTTGCCGCCGTGAAGGATGCCGCCCCCAACATGGGCGTCAAAAAGTCCGACGTGGTGAAGGCCGTTGTGGTGCGCACCAAAGCCACCATGCGTCGTGAAACCGGAAACTCCATCCGTTTCGACGACAACGCCGCCGTGATCATCAACGACGACAAAAACCCGAAAGGCACCCGCGTCTTCGGACCTGTGGCCCGTGAGCTGCGTGAGCGCAGCTTCACCAAAATCGTGTCCCTCGCTCCGGAGGTGATCTGACCATGGCGACTGCAACCACCAAGGCCAAGGCCACCGAGCGCATGAAGATGCGCATCCGCAAGGGCGACACCGTTCAGGTGATCGCCGGCAAGGACAAGGGCAAGACCGGTGCCGTTCTGCGCACCCTGCCCAACGAGAACCGTGTCGTCGTGGAAGGGGTGAACATGCGCACCCGCCACGAAAAGCCCACCCAGGAGGGCGAGACCGGCCGCATCGTGACGGAGGAAGCATCCCTGCATGCCTCCAACGTGATGCTCTATTCCACCGCCAAAAAGGTGGCGAGCCGCGTTGAAATCGTCGTCGAGAAAGACGGCACCAAGAAGCGCCGGCTGAAGAAAACCGGTGAAGTCCTCGACTGATCCCGACTTCTGACCACGCCCAGAAGCACCCCAACCCGTTATGTCACTCAAGAAGCGCTACCGGGAGACCATCCAGCCCAAGCTGAAGAAGGATCTCTCCCTCAACAACATCCATGAAGTCCCCAAGGTGGTGAAAGTCACCGTCAACCGGGGTCTCGGCGAAGCCGCCGCCAATGCCAAGTCTCTCGAGGCTTCGGTGAATGAGCTGGCGCAGATCACCGGCCAGAAGGTCGTTGTGACCCGTGCCAAGAAGGCCATCGCCGGCTTCAAGATTCGGCAGGGAATGCCGATCGGCTGTGCCGTCACCCTCCGTGGTGATCGGATGTATGCCTTTCTCGAGCGCCTGATCAACCTGGCGCTGCCCCGCATCCGCGACTTCCGCGGGGTCAGCCCCAAGAGTTTCGATGGCCGCGGCAACTACACCCTTGGGGTGCGCGAACAGATCATTTTCCCTGAGATCTCCTTCGACAAGATCGATGCGATCCGGGGCATGGACATCACCATCGTGACCACTGCCCGTTCGGACGAAGAGGGCCGGGCCCTCCTCCGCGAGATGGGAATGCCGTTCCAGAGCAACTGAGCCCTCCCCGTCGACACCTATGGCTAACCACGACCCCATTTCCGACATGCTCACCCGCATTCGCAATGCGAGTGAAAAGCGTCACGAAACCACCAAGATCCCCGCTTCGCGGATGACCCGCAGCATCGCCAAGGTGCTGCAGCAGGAGGGCTTCATCTCCGAGATCAGCGAGCAGGGTGAAGGCGTTCGCACCGAACTGGTGCTCGCCCTCAAATACAGCGGCAAGCACAGGCTGCCCACCATCCGCTCCATGCAGCGGGTCAGCAAGCCCGGTCTCCGCATCTACAAGAACACTCGCGGCCTGCCCAAAGTCCTCGGCGGACTTGGCGTGGCGATCATTTCCACCTCCAAGGGTGTGATGAGCGACCGCGACGCCCGTCGTGAGGGCGTCGGTGGCGAAGTGCTCTGTTACGTCTACTGATCCGGAGCTGAACCATGTCACGAATCGGCAAAAACCCCGTTCCCGTCCCCGAGAAGGTCACAGTTTCCCTCGACGGTCTCACCGTCAAGGTGAAAGGACCCAAGGGCGAACTGGAGCGCACCCTTCCTGCAGGCGTCAGCGTCAGCCAGGACAACAACACCATCGTGGTTTCCCCCACGAGCACCAAGCGCATCTCCCGTGAGCGCCACGGCCTGAGCCGCACCCTCGTCGCCAACATGATCGAGGGTGTCAACAACGGCTACAGCAAGGCCCTGGAGATCGTCGGCGTGGGCTCCCGTGCCCAGGTCAAAGGCAAAACTCTCGTGGTAAGCGCTGGCTACAGCCACCCCGTGGAGATGGAAGCCCCTGAGGGCATCACCTTCAAGGTGGAAAACAACACCAGGGTGATCGTCTCCGGCATCGACAAGGAGCTGGTGGGCAACGAAGCCGCCAAGGTCCGCGCCATTCGTCCCCCCGAGCCCTACAAGGGCAAGGGCATCAAGTACGAGGGCGAGCGCATCCTGCGCAAGGCAGGCAAGTCCGGCAAGAAATAAGCCTTGTCCTGACGTTCCTTCCCTTCCCCCACCATGTCCCAACTGTCCCGCAAACAGCAGACGCAGAAACGCCACCGGCGTCTGCGTCGTCACATCACCGGAACCTCCGACCGTCCGCGGCTGGCCGTGTTCCGCTCCAACAACCACATCTACGCCCAGGTCATCGACGACGCGGCCCAGAGCACACTCTGTTCCGCCTCCACCGTTGACAAGGAGCTGCGTGCCGGCCTTAAGGGTCCGGCTGGCAGCTGCGACGCCTCTGTAGCCGTCGGCGAATTGGTCGCCAAGCGCGCCATTGCCAAAGGCATCCAGCAGGTGGTGTTCGACCGCGGCGGAAATCTGTACCACGGCCGGATTAAAGCCCTCGCCGATGCCGCCCGGGAAGCGGGCCTTCAGTTCTGATTCCTGCTTAACCCATGACAGATTCCTCCCCCCAATCCAATCCCAACGCCGTGCCGGGTGCGGCCGACGTTCCAGCGGCAGCCGGAGGGCAGCCGCAACAGGAACAGCGCCGCGGTCGTGGCGACCGTGACGGTCGTCGTGGCGACCGGCGTGGTGGTCGTCGCGGCCAGGAGCGCGACTCCGAATGGCAGGAGCGCGTGGTTCAAATCCGCCGCGTCTCCAAGACCGTGAAAGGCGGCAAGAAGATGAGCTTCCGGGCCATCGTGGTCGTTGGCAACGAGAAAGGCCAAGTCGGCGTTGGTGTCGGCAAAGCCGGTGATGTGATCGGTGCCGTCCGCAAGGGTGTTGCCGATGGCAAGAAGCACCTCGTCAAGGTGCCGTTGACCCGTCACAACTCCATCCCGACCCTCTCCAACGGTCGTGATGGTGCTGCCAGTGTGCTCATCCGCCCTGCAGCCCCTGGTACCGGTGTGATCGCTGGCGGTTCGATCCGCACAGTGCTCGAACTCGCCGGCATCAAGAATGTCCTAGCCAAGCGCCTGGGCAGCAAGACCCCCCTGAACAATGCACGGGCTGCCATGGTGGCTCTGTCGCTTCTCCGCACCCACAAGGAGACGGCCAAGGAACGGGGAATCTCCCTCGAACAGATCTACTCCTGATTCGCGATGACTCTCCGACTCGATTCCCTCAAATCCAACAAGGGCGCTCGTCGCCGCAAACTGCGCAAGGGCCGCGGCATCGCCGCCGGTCAGGGCGCCAGCTGCGGCTTCGGTATGCGCGGCCAGAAATCCCGCTCGGGTCGCCCCACGCGCCCCGGCTTTGAGGGTGGCCAGATGCCTCTGTACCGCCGGGTGCCGAAGCTGAAGCACTTCCCCCTGGTGAACCCCAAGTTCTTCACCGTGCTCAACGTCTCGGCGCTTAATAACGTCAAAGACGGCAGCACCGTCAACTTGGATTCCCTGGTCAAGGACGGCATTGTCACCAGCCCCAAGCATCCTCTGAAGATGCTCGGCAACGGTGATCTGACAGCTAAAAAGCTGACCGTGCAAGCCGCGGCCTTCACCGCTTCCGCCCGCACCAAGATCGAAGCCGCAGGCGGCACCTGCGAAATCCTCGACTAATCAAGGGCTCGTCCCCAAGTCAGCCCTAGGGTCTGAGCCGTCCGCTGGATTTCGATCCACGGGCGGCTTCTTGGCTTTTCGCCCAACTTCACTTTCTTCCGGACATGCTCGTCAGTCGGGGTCGCAACCCCAACGCCTCCGAAGTGATCGGCCAGCTGATCACCAACCCTGGGCTCCGCAGTCGCGTGCTCACCACGCTCGGGCTGCTGTTGTTGGTGCGTCTAGGGATCTACATCCCGATGCCCGGGATCGACCGAGAAGCGTTCAAGCAGTTCATCGATCAGGGCGGACAGCTGATCGGCTTCCTCGACATCTTCACCGGGGGCGGCATTTCCACCTTGGGCATCTTTGCCCTGGGGATCCTGCCGTTCATTAATGCCTCGATCATCCTCCAGCTGCTCACTGCGGCTTTGCCTCAGCTGGAAGACCTGCAAAAGAATGAAGGCGAGGCGGGCCGACGAAAGATCGCCCAGATCACTCGCTACGTCGCCCTGGGCTGGGGCCTCGTTCAGAGCGTCGTCTTCGCGATGATCCTGCGCCAATACGCCGTGGAAGGCCTAAGCGAAGTGGTCTTTGTGGTGCAGACGGCACTCGCCCTCGTCACCGGCTCCATGGTGGTGATGTGGATCAGTGAAGTCATCACGGAGCGGGGCATCGGCCAAGGTGCATCCCTGGTGATTTTCCTGAACATCGTGGCCACCCTGCCGCGCACCCTTGGGGCGACGATCGAAGCCGCTCAGACCGGTGATCGCGACACCGTTCTTGGAATCATCGTGCTGGTGCTGGTGTTCCTGGCCACGATTGTTGGGATCATCTTCGTGCAGGAGGGGGCACGCCGAATCCCGATCGTGAGTGCCAAGCGTCAGGTGGGTGGCGCTGGTGTGCTTCCCACCCGTCAGAGCTATCTGCCGCTCAAGCTGAATGCCGGCGGTGTGATGCCAATTATCTTCGCCTCAGCCCTGATTTTCCTGCCGGTCACCATCGCCAACCTCACCAAGAGCGAGTGGTTGATCCGTGCTGCCAGTGCCCTGAATCCCGGAGCAGCAAACCCCTGGCCCTACGCACTCACATTTTTTGCGTTGATCCTGGGCTTCTCCTATTTCTACGCCTCACTCACGGTGAATCCCGCTGACATCGCCACCAACCTGAAACGGGGTGGTGTTGCGATTCCAGGCGTCCGCCCCGGCAGTGCCACGGCTACTTATCTCTCGGGAGTCCAGAACCGTCTCACCTTGCTGGGCGGTTTGTTCCTCGGTGCCGTCGCCATCATTCCGGCCGCCGTTGAACGTGCCACGAATGTGCAGACCTTCCAGGGCCTGGGAGCCACCTCGCTGTTGATCCTGGTCGGCGTGGCCATCGACACGGCCAAGCAGGTGCAGACCTATGTGATTTCACAGCGCTACGAGGGTCTCGTCCGCCAGTGAGGGTGCTGAGCAGCGCGTCTCCCGTTCCAATCCAACTCACGATCACGTAACCATGAAAAATCGCTTGCTTTTCCTTGGTCCTCCTGGAGCTGGCAAAGGCACCCAGGCTGCCCGGCTCTGCGATGCCAACAGCATGAAGCACCTGTCGACAGGCGATCTGCTGCGCTCAGAAGTCGCCGCCGGCAGTGAACTGGGCAAAGAAGCTGAAGCGGTGATGAACCGAGGCGAACTGGTCAGTGACGCCTTGGTGCTAGCCATCGTGGAAAGCCAGATGAAAGCGCTGACCACGGACGGTTGGCTTTTGGATGGATTTCCCCGCACGGTGCCCCAGGCTGAAGCCCTCGAACCCCTTCTGGCCGAACTCGAGCAACCCATCCAAGCCGTTGTCTTGCTGGAGCTGGATGACGCCGTTTTGATTGAACGGCTGCTATCCCGCGGTCGGGCCGATGACAACGAAGCGGTAATCCGCAATCGACTTGAGGTCTACCGCGAGAAAACGGCGCCTCTGATTCGCTTTTACAGCGATAAGGGTCTTCTGGTTTCCGTTCCTGCCCAGGGCTCTGTCGAGGAGATCACCAGGCGGATCGAGTCAGTTCTTGATTGACCGGCATGGTAACGTTGCCGTTTGGAAATTTGGAGAGCCACGCCTCATGAAGGTGCGCAGCTCAGTCAAGAAAATGTGTGACAAGTGCCGGGTGATCCGTCGCCACGGCAAGGTCATGGTCATTTGCACCAACCCCAAGCACAAACAGCGCCAGGGCTGATCCCCCGCTGTTCTGAAACATTCCTCGCCTCCAGGACCTCGGAGGTATCTGTCCTTTTCAACTGAACGAACGTGGCACGGATCGCCGGCGTTGACATTCCCCGCGACAAGCGGATTGAAGTGTCCCTCACCTACATCTACGGAGTTGGTCTCACCCGCTCACAGGCCATCCTGGCCAAAACCGGTGTGAACCCCGACATCCGGGTGAAAGATCTGGAGGACGGAGATCTTCAGAAACTCCGCGGTGCTCTGGAGGAGTACACCGTCGAAGGTGATCTGCGCCGTCAGGAGGGCATGGCCCTCAAGCGCCTGCAGGACATCGGCTGCCTCCGTGGCCGTCGCCACCGCATGAGCCTTCCGGTTCGCGGCCAACGCACCCGCACCAACGCCCGTACCCGCCGCGGCGCGCGGAAAACTGTGGCTGGCAAGAAGAAGTAAGTCCTCAACATCCTTATCCCTGACTGCATACGGCCATGGCTAAAACCGTCAAAAAATCCGGGCCCAAGAAGGCCAAGCGCAACGTCCCCAATGGTGTTGCTCACATCCAGAGCACCTTCAACAACACCATCGTGTCCATTACCGACACGGCTGGTGAGGTGATTTCCTGGTCATCCGCAGGCGCCAGTGGCTTCAAAGGTGCTCGCAAAGGCACCCCCTTCGCTGCTCAAACTGCTGCAGAGGCAGCCGCACGTCGTGCCCTCGACCAAGGCATGCGTCAGATTGAAGTTCTTGTGAGAGGTCCTGGCTCAGGCCGTGAGACCGCCATCCGCGCCCTCCAAGTTGCTGGCCTCGAAATCACCCTGATTCGCGACGTCACCCCCCTGCCCCATAACGGTTGCCGCCGGCCCAAGCGCCGCCGCGTCTGAACCGAGCTGATTTCCGTCCGGTTTCTCCATTTACCCCGATTCAGATCGTGTTGCAGTACCAGATTGATCGCATTGAGCATCAGGTGGCCGAGGATCGCGCCCAGTCCGGCGTCTTCCTGATCGGTCCCCTCGAGCGTGGCCAGGCCACGACCCTGGGCAATGCCCTGCGTCGCGTGCTGATGGGTGGGCTCGAAGGCACTGCCGTCACCGCCATCCGCATTGCCGGTGTCAATCACGAGTACGCCACGGTCCCTGGGGTTCGTGAAGACGTGCTCGACATCCTGCTGAATTGCAAGGAACTCACCGTCAACAGCCGTTCCGCTGAGCTCGAGATCGGCCGCCTCGTGGTGGCAGGTCCAGCTGAAGTGAAGGCCGGAGATCTGCAGTTCTCCTCCCAGGTCCAGGTGGTGGACGCCGATCGTCCGATCGCCACCGTGGCCGACGGTCACAGCCTCGAGCTGGAAGTGCATGTTGAGCGTGGCGTCGGCTACAGACCGGTGGATCGTCACAACGAAGAAACCAGTGCGATCGATCTGCTCCAGATCGATGCTGTGTTTATGCCCGTGACCCGGGTGAACTTCACCATCGACGAGACCGCCGTTGCTGAAGGTGGCTCCGCTCGTGAGCGCCTGCGGATGGAAATCATCACAGACGGCTCCATCACTCCCGACGATGCCCTGGCCCAATCAGCCAATCAACTGATCGAGCTGTTCCAGCCGCTGGCCACGGTCACCCTCGTGGAGGAAGTTCCTGCCGAGCCCGAGCCCTCGGCGGAAGCACAAATTCCTCTTGAGGAGTTGAACCTCTCGGTTCGTGCCTACAACTGCCTCAAGCGTGCCCAGGTCAACTCCGTGTCTGACCTGATGGGCTTCAGCTACGAGGATCTGCTCGAGATCAAGAACTTCGGTTCCAAATCCGCTGATGAAGTGATCGAAGCCCTCGAGCGCATCGGCATTTCCATCCCCCAGAGCCGCACTTCTGCATAACTGCAGAACGGCCTGAACGTCCTTTTTCGTCTTCGTCACCGACAGAACCATGCGTCATCAATGCCGAGTTCCTCAGCTGGGACGTCCAGCTGACCAGCGCAAGGCAATGCTGCGCGCCCTGACCACCCAGCTGATTCGCGAAGGTCGGGTCACCACCACCAAGGCACGGGCCAAGGCGCTTCGCGACGAAGCCGAGCGCATGATCACCCTGGCCAAGGACGGCAGCCTCGCCTCCCGTCGCCGGGCCATGGGCTACATCTACGACAAGCAACTTGTGCATGCCTTGTTCGACAAGGCTCCCAACCGCTACAGCGATCGCAAAGGTGGCTACACCCGCATCACCCGCACCGTTCCCCGTCGTGGCGACAACGCCGAGATGGCCATCATTGAACTGGTCTGATCAGACCTCACGTCAGTCCTGACGTTTGAACACCGAACCCTCGTCTGCAGGTCCTGAGCCAGCGTCCCTTCAGCGGATCGCGCTCAGCCTTCAGTACGAGGGTTCTTCGTTTTGTGGATGGCAGCGTCAACGCAACGGTCGCAGTGTTCAGGCCGTATTGGAGGACGCCATCGCCCAGCTCGATCCGCATCGGCCGGTGCAGACCTTTGCAGCCGGTCGGACCGATGCCGGTGTTCATGCGGCAGGTCAGGTGGTGCACTTCGACTGCAGTGGGCCGATTCCCGCCCGCAAATGGGCACCGGCCTTGAACGGACGCCTGCCGAGCACCATTCGTGTGCGCGAGTCGGTCGCCCGTCCCCTGGATTGGCATGCCTGTTATTCCGCCACCTACCGGCGTTACCGGTACACGATTCACAACGGCCGGCGACCCAATCTGTTTCTCAGCCCCTGGAGCTGGCATCGCTACCAGCACAGGCTTGATGCGTCCCGCATGCGGGACGCTTTGAACACCATGCTCGGCCTGCACGACTTCAGCGCCTTCATGAAGGCAGGCAGCCGTCGCGCCCATGCCCGAACCACCGTGCAGGAGGTGCTCGTGGAGCGGCAAGGCGATCTTTTGCGGGTTGAGATTCAGGCCAGTGGTTTTCTGTACGGCATGGTGCGCCTGCTGATGGCCCAGTTGGTGGCCGTTGGCGAGCACCGTCTCAGCGTTGCCGCCTTTGAACGTCGCTGGCGCGAACAACGACGCCACGAGGTGAAGGAAGCGGCGCCAGCAACGGGCCTCTGCCTGCTTCGGGCTGGCTATGCCGAGCCCATCTTCACCAAAGCCGGCTGGTACGATTGTCAGCCGTGGTTTTTTCTGGCTGAGAGCGATCCTCCTCCGGATCCCCCCTCAACGCCGGGATAAACGGGCGTCTACTTGGAACCCCGCCCAACTCGAAAGAGCTGGAGGGCTGAAGAGTAAGCTCGATCTTTAGCCCCGTCAGGTCCAGCTCTGGACCGACCCCTTTGCCCAGTTCCGCTGCATAGGCGGGACATACCCGAACCGGCATGCCGGCGCGATGAACAAGACCTCTCTCCCCCCGATTGATTCGATCGACCGCCAGTGGTACGTGGTGGACGCTGAGAATCAGACCCTCGGCCGTCTGGCCACCGAAGTGGCCGCAGTGCTTCGCGGCAAGAACAACCCCAGCTTCACCCCCCACCTGGACACCGGTGATTTTGTCGTCGTTGTGAACGCCGAGAAGATCAAGGTCAGTGGCCGTAAGCCCCAGCAGAAGCTCTACCGCCGTCACTCCGGTCGTCCCGGAGGCATGAAGGTGGAAACCTTCGAAGCTCTGCAGGAACGAATCCCTGAGCGGATCGTGGAGAAGGCCATCAAAGGCATGCTTCCCCACAACGCCCTGGGCCGCCAGATGTTCCGCAAGCTCAAGGTCTACAAGGGCACCGAGCACCCCCATGCCGCTCAGAAGCCCCAGCCCCTCCAGCTCAACCCTTCCGCATCCGCCAAATGAGCAGCAATTCCGTCGTCTACTGGGGCACCGGTCGTCGCAAGACCTCTGTCGCCCGTGTTCGCCTCGTCCCCGGCAATGGAACGATCACCATCAACGGTCGTCCCGGTGACAACTACCTGAACTACAACCCCTCGTACATCGCAGCGGTGAAGGCTCCCCTGGAGACCCTCGGCCTCAGCAGCGAGTACGACATCCTCGTCAACGTCCACGGTGGTGGACTCACCGGTCAGTCCGGCGCCATCAAGCAAGGTGCAGCCCGCGCCCTGTGTGAGCTGTCCGCTGACAACCGCAAGCCTCTGAAGACGGAAGGTCACCTGAGCCGCGACCCGCGTGCCAAGGAACGCCGTAAGTACGGTCTCAAGAAAGCCCGTAAGGCTCCTCAGTTCTCCAAGCGCTGATTTTTTTACCGATGCCAAAGCCCGACATTCATCCCACCTGGTATCCCGACGCCAAGGTGATCTGCAACGGCGAAGTGGTCATGACCACAGGCGCCACCCAGCCCGAGATCCACGTCGACGTCTGGAGCGGCAACCACCCCTTCTTCACTGGCACCCAGAAGATCCTCGACACCGAGGGTCGTGTGGATCGCTTCATGAAGAAGTACGGCATGGGCACCAAGAAGAAAGGTGCCGATTCCGCCAAGGCCGAGTCCAAGGCCTGAGGGTGAGAACGGGGCATGGACGCCTCGACTTTGTTCACACGGCTGGAAACAGCCACAGCCAGCTTCCGCAACCTCGAGCGGCAGCTGGCTGATCCTGATGT
>JADHMX010000046.1 GCA_016779825.1 Synechococcus sp. BS301-5m-G53
ATCTGATGCTCCAGCCCAGCGCCAACGCCGCCTGGGAAAAGCCCTGGCCGATGGCTGCTGAGACGGCCATGCCCCAGTGGATTTATGGGATGAGCACCACGGCCTGGGATGGCGAGCAGCTGATTGCCGCCGTGTGCAGTCGCGGGGCTTGGTCGTTGCAGCGGCTCGGCCTGGATGGAACGGTGCAGCCATTGCCGCAACCGTTTGATGATCTAGCGGGATTGAGCGCCTGCCAGGGCCGCGCTGTGGCCGTGGCCAGCAACAGCACCAGCGTGGCCGGTCTACTGGAAATCGATTTGCGACCGG
Organism: Synechococcus sp. BS301-5m-G53; assembly: GCA_016779825.1. Taxonomy (GTDB): domain Bacteria; phylum Cyanobacteriota; class Cyanobacteriia; order PCC-6307; family Cyanobiaceae; genus Parasynechococcus. The sequence continues at coordinate 307 of JADHMX010000046.1, forward strand.
CCACGCCGCTCTGGAGCCACAGCCCCGCCATCGCGGCACCTTTGCCGGTTGAGGCGATCAGCGTGGCCGAACCGCTGTGGTTCAACGGCCACCAGGGCGAACGCACCCATGCCTGGTACTACCCCCCCAGCGGCAAGCCACCAGGGCCTTCGCCACTGCTGGTGAAGAGCCACAGCGGACCCACAGCCATGGCACGCCGTGGCCTCAGCCTGGCAATTCAGTACTGGACCTCCCGGGGCTGGGGCGTGGTGGATGTGAACTACGGCGGCTCAACGGGGTTCGGTCGGGACTACCGGGAGCGCCTCAACGGGAGCTGGGGCGTGGTGGATGTGGCCGACTGCGCCGCCGCAGCCCAGGCCCTGATCGAGGCCGGTCGCGCCGATCCCGGCAAGATCGCCATCGAAGGCGGCAGTGCCGGCGGCTTCACCACCCTGGCGGCCCTCTGCTTCACCAAGGTGTTCCGGGCCGGAGCCTGCCGCTATGCGGTCTGTGATCTCACAGCCATGGCTGAAGACACCCACCGGTTTGAAGCGCGCTACGTGGATGGCCTGGTGGGGGAATGGCCCCAGGATCGTCCTTTGTATGAACAACGGTCGCCGCTGCTGCATGCCGATCAAATTCGCTGTCCCGTGCTGTTCTTCCAGGGGTTGCAAGACAAGGTGGTGCCTCCGGAACAAACCGAACGCATGGCCGAGGCCCTGCGCAGCAACGGAATTCCGGTGGAGGTGCGGCTGTTCGACGACGAAGGCCATGGCTTCCGCAACCAGGCCACCCAGATCAAGGTTCTCGAGGAAACCGAGGCTTTTTTCCGACGTGAACTGGGGATAGCGGGACAGCAGATCTGAGAACAGAAGAGCGTCCTCAGATCACATCAGTTCAAGACAAAAGAACAACGTGATTCCAAGCACCCATAAGCTAAAAAGACAGCAATATTTAAACCATGTTTCAGCGGTGGCGCCGGGAATTCGTCGAGTTCTTCTTCACGAAGGGCAGTGCTCTGACGGTCGCCATTGCATTCATCGTGGGGCAACAATTCACAAGAATCGTTGATTCAGTCACCAAAGACCTTTTGATGCCGCTCCTGAACCCATTGGTTCCCAAAGGCAGCTTCCAAGAGCTCAAGATTGATTATTTCGGTGGCGCAATCGAGATTGGAAAATTAGTGGACACCATCGTCGAAGCCCTCCTGGTGGCCTGGATGCTGTTCCTAATCCTCAAAGCGATCAAACGGATTGAGCGGCACACCTCATCATCCACTGGAGAAGCAGAGGCGCTCGAAAACTGAGCTAGCAGACGGTACCAACCCACACAACCCGGTTCAGCAGAAGTGATCGCTTAAGCCAGCAACGAGCAGCAACAGTCAACCTGTGCCCCACGGAACCCATGCACAAGCGGTACGCATGAAAGGCTCCCTCCAGTTTCGACAGCATTTATGCGGATCCTGCGTTATCGCGGCAACAGCTATGCCAGCCCTGAACCGATCAACGCGGCTCCGCGTCCCGGCGCACGCTCCTATCGCTGGGTGAAGTACGCCATCGGGACCAACAAGGTTGTCCCCCTGAGGCAACGCGAATCAGCAGCCAACAACGATCAGCTGGCCGCCTGAGCAGGCTCAGCTGTGTTCGCGCAGGAAGGCGACCGTGGAGGCGAGCTCTTCGCTGAAGCGGTCGATCTCGTCAAAGGTGCTGGTGAAGCTCAGGCTGGCCCGCGCTGAAGCCGTCACGTCATAGATGCGGTGCAGGGGCTGACAGCAGTGGTGGCCACTGCGGATACAGATCCCGGATGCATCGATAAGAGCAGCAATGTCGTTGGCATGCACGCCATCCACCAGGAATGTGGCGAGGGCACCGCGCTCGGGCTGCTGATCCGGCGTTGGGCCCAAAACCCTCACGCCATCAATGGCCTGCAGCCGATTGAACAGATGCCGGGTGAGCTGCGCTTCCCAGGCCTGAATCGCCTCCAGACCCACCGCCTGCAGATAGCTGATCGCTGCCCCCATGCCCACCGCCTCACCAATGGCAGGGGTGCCCGCTTCGAACTTGTGGGGCAACACCGCCCAGGTGCTGTGGTCCAGGAAGACGTCTTGAATCATCTCTCCGCCGCCCAGGAAAGGAGGCATCGCCTCCAGCAGCGACTCCCGCGCCCAGAGAAAGCCCATGCCGGTGGGGCCACAGAGCTTGTGGGAGGAGCCGACCAAAAAGTCGGCATCCAGCGCCGCCACATCAATCGGCTTGTGGGCAAGGCTCTGACAGGCATCCACAAGCACGCAGGCGCCCACGGCATGGGCTGCGGGGATCACCTGATCAAGAGGATTGCAGCATCCCAGTGAATTGCTGATGTGCACCAGGCTCACCAGTCGGGTGCGCTCGTTGAGCTGGGCCCGAAAATCCTCCAGATCCAACTCGCCGGATTCAGTGATGCCCACATGGCGCAGCACACAGCCGGTGCGCTGGGCCAACAGCTGCCAGGGCACCAGGTTGCTGTGGTGCTCCATCACCGTCAGGAGGATTTCGTCCCCTTCGTGCAGGTTGGCGTCACCCCAGGTGCGCGCCACCAGATTGATCGCTTCGCTGGCATTGCGGGTGAAGACAATCTCGCGGGCACTGGCGGCGCCCACGAAGGCCGCCGTCGTGCTGCGGGCTGCTTCAAAGGCATCGGTAGCGCGGGCACTGAGCTGGTGAGCACCGCGATGCACGTTGGCGTTATCGCAGCTGTAGTACTGCTGCAGCGCCTCGAGCACCTGACGGGGCTTCTGGCTGGTGGCAGCGTGATCGAGGTAGATCAGCGGCCGGCCATCTGGGGCCAGCTGCTCGAGAATCGGGAAGTCGGCACGATATTGAGCCGATAAGTCCACGAAATCTGCACTGGATCGTGTTTGGGCGGCGATCGTCATGGGGCGAGACTCTCCATCACCCGCTCCAACGGACGCCAGACCTGCGCTGCAGCGGGAAGCTGGGAGATCACCTCCTGGCAGGCCCCGCGCAGCAGTAGCGCCGTTGCATCCGCCGCTGCGATGCCCCGGCTCTGGAGATAAAACAGCTCATCGTCCTGAAGTTGCGACACGGTGGCGCCGTGGGCACAGCGCACATCGTCCGCCACGATCTCCAGCTCGGGCTTGGTGTCCACCCGGGCCCGGTCGGACAGCAACAGGTTGCGGCTCAACTGCGCCGCATTGGTGCGCTGGGCATCGCGGGGAACACTGATGGCGCCATTGAAAATCGCGTGGGACTGGCCGCCGGCCAGGCATTTCTGCAACTGATCCAGCTCACCCTCAGGCCCGTCGAAGCGCACCGCGGTGTGCGTGGCCAGCTGCTGCTCGGCGCCGGTCACCGCCAAACCTTTGAGCACGGTCTGCGCCTGACCATCCACCTGCAACACCCGGGGTTCCACCCGTCCCAGGTTCCAGCCCTGAACCACAGAGGTGAGGGCATAGGAGCTGCGGGGCTCCTGTTCAACCGCCAAATGAGCCATCAGCGATGACGCGCCATCGGCCGTGGCCAGCACGCCATGGCGCAGTTGTGCCTCCTGCCCCAGATGCACTTCCAGCACATGGCTATGGGCCGACGCTCCCTCCGCCAGCAGCACTTGCATCAACTCAAGCTCCGCCTTTTCTTCCACCAGCAGCAGCACCCGGGTGGCATTCAATCCAGCACCCGCAGCGAGGACCAACTCCAATGGGCCGACCCGTCCCCGCACCCTGAGGGCCAGGATCTGCTGGGCTTTGGCGTGGTTGAACTCGACAGGCCAGACCTGGGCACAACCGCAGCGGTCCAGGGTGTGACCGAGGGCCTGCTCCAGCTCTTCGGACTTCAGCGCCGTGATTCCCTCCGGAAGGACCTGCCCGGCCAGGGGATCGTCAACACCATTGAGCACCAGACGGGTGACCCCCTCCAGGCTGGACGGCAGGGGTGTGGACAGTGGAGAGGCACTGGCCGGCAATTCCGACAGGGCAGCAAGCCGTTTGAGGTCAGTGAGACGCCAGGGTTCCTGGCGACGGTTGGGCAAACCCAGCTGTTCAAGAGCGGCGCGACCGCGCTCCTGCACTGGCGCCAGCACACGGCTCGCCATGGTCAAGCGGCTCCCTGAGCGGCCAGTTCCTGATCCACCCAGTCGTATCCAGTCTGCTCCAGCTCAAGGGCCAGCTCACGTCCTCCGGTGCGCAGGATCCGGCCTGCCGCCATCACATGCACATAGTCCGGCGTGATCTCATCGAGGAGACGCTGGTAGTGGGTGATCAGCAGCGTGGCGTTGTCTTCTGTCGCCAGCTGGTTCACACCACCGGCCACGATGCGCAGGGCATCGATATCTAGGCCGGAATCGGTTTCATCCAGGATCGCCACCACGGGCTCAAGCAACGCCATCTGAAGAATCTCGTTGCGCTTTTTCTCGCCCCCGGAGAAGCCTTGATTCACGCTGCGCTCGAGGAAGGCAGGGTCCATCTGCACCACCTTGAGCTTGTCGTGCACGTGATCCTCGAAGGCAAAGGTATCCAGCTCCTCCTGCCCCTGTTTCTCGCGCCGGGCATTGGTGGACACCCGCAGGAATTCGAGGTTGCTGACGCCAGGGATTTCAACGGGGTACTGGAATCCGAGGAACACCCCCAGACGAGCCCGTTCCTCAGGCTCCAGCTCAAACAGATCCTGGCCGCGATAACGAACTGAGCCGCCCGTGACCCGATAGGCCGGATGCCCAGCCAACACTTTGGAAAGCGTGCTCTTGCCGCTGCCGTTGCGGCCCATCACGGCGTGGACCTCACCAGCCCGCACCTGCAAATTCACCCCTTTGAGGATGGGCTTGTCCTCGACGGAGGCATGCAAGTCTTGGATATCGAGCAGCAGCTCAGCGTCAGGGCGAATCACGGAAGGCGGCGTTGAAAAACAGAGACAAGGTGGAGGGCAGGGATCAGCCCACGGATCCCTCAAGCTTGAGAGCCAGCAATTTGTCGGCCTCGGCGGCAAACTCCATCGGCAGCTGGTTGAAGACATCACGGCAGAAGCCGCTGACCATCATCGAGACGGCTTCTTCAAAGCCGATGCCACGGCTCTGCAAATAGAAGAGCTGATCTTCGGAGATGCGGCAGGTGCTGGCCTCGTGCTCGATGGCCGCCTGCGGCTGCTGCGAACGGATGTAGGGATACGTGTTCGCAGCGGCTTGATCGCCAATCAGCATCGAATCGCACTGGCTGTAGTTCCGAGCCCCCTTGGCATTGGGCCCCATCTGCACGAGCCCGCGGTAGCTGTTGCTGGAGCGCCCGGCACTGATGCCCTTGCTCACGATCGTGGAGCGGGTGCGTGGACCAACGTGGACCATCTTTGTGCCGGTATCGGCCTGCTGGCAGTTGTTGGTGAGGGCCACGGAATAGAACTCGCCAACCGAATCAGCACCCTGCAGCACGCAACTGGGGTACTTCCAGGTGATGGCTGAACCGGTCTCCACCTGAGTCCAGCTGATGCGGCTGCGATCGCCGCGGCACTGGCCGCGCTTGGTGACGAAGTTGTAGATGCCGCCCACACCGTTTTCATCCCCGGCATACCAGTTCTGAACCGTGGAGTACTTGATCGAGGCATCGTCGAGGGCCACCAGCTCCACCACCGCCGCATGCAGCTGGTTGGTGTCGAACATCGGGGCCGTGCAGCCCTCGAGATAACTCACCGAGGCACCTTCTTCCGCCACGATCAGGGTGCGCTCGAACTGTCCGGTGTCGCCGGAATTAATCCGGAAGTAGGTGGACAGCTCCATCGGGCACTCCACACCCTTCGGAATGAAGACAAAGGATCCGTCGCTGAACACTGCTGAGTTCAATGCGGAGAAATAGTTGTCGTTGGAGGCAACAACCGTGCCGAGGTAGCGCTCAATCAGCTCGGGGTGCTCCTTGACCGCCTCACTGAAGGAGCAGAACACCACCCCGTGTTCCGCCAACTTCTCCTTGTAGGTGGTCGCGATCGAAACGCTGTCGAAAACAGCATCCACCGCCACGTTGCTGAGACGCTTCTGCTCACTCAGCGGGATGCCGAGCTTGTCGAAGGTTTCCAGCAGCTTCGGATCCACCTCGTCGAGGCTTGCCTTCTTCTCCTGCTGCTTGGGAGCCGCGTAATAAACCATGTCTTGATAGTCGATCTCGGGGTAACCGAGAGCAGCCCAATCCGGCTCCTTCAGGGTGAGCCAGTGCCGAAAGGCCTTGAGCCGGAACTGCAACAGAAAATCAGGCTCTTCTTTCTTGGCCGAGATCAGCCGAACGACCTCTTCACTGAGACCCTTGGCAATTTTGTCGGTCTCAATCTCGGTAACGAAGCCGTACTTGTACGGCTGGCTGACGAGATCCCGTGTGGAGGTACTGGTCATTCAGCTCAGCCGGCGGTGGCGTTGATCGTTTCGGTGGTGATGGTCTGGGTCTTCTCAGGACAAGCGAAGGGGTTGTCCTCGGTGAGGAAGAGCATGCAGTGGCATTCCTTGCGCTCGCGCATCGGAACACAGGGGCAGTTCCAGAAAGCTTGAGAGACCTCAGCCTCCTTGTCTTCGTAGTGGCGGCAGGGGCACAACGCTCCACCCAAATCGTCCTTATGACGCGCCAGACCCTTCAACACAACAGCGGTGACGCTGGAATCAGCACAGAAGTAGGTGCCGGTGCGCTGTGCGTAGGTTTCGGCGAACTTGCGGATGACCTCCAGGCTTTCTGCTGTCGGCTCTTGAGGGGCGTCGGACATAGAACTGGAAGAAGCGGCGAATTACGAAACCCCGCGGTTTCCTTATCGGAAGCCTAGGCCAACAGGCCTCCGGTCAGCGGGCTCACCATTGTGACCCGCAACACGGCCGGCATGCCGAGGCAATTCGATGGCATCGTGTGGGGAGGATTCGCCTCGTCATGAGCGCCTCGGCCCCCGCCAGCACCCGCGATGCCGTGCTCTCCCTGCTGCTGGAGCGGGGGGAGGAGGACGCTGGCACCCTGGCCAGCGACATCGGCATCTCAGTGCAGGCGATGCGCCGACACCTGCGCTCCCTTGCCGACAGCGGACTGGTCTGCGCCAGCAGCAACGCCAGCGGACCGGGGCGCCCCAGCAACCGCTGGTGCCTCACCGACGAAGGACGGGCTCAGTTTCCCGATGGCAGCGGCCGCTTTGCCCTGGGACTGCTGGATTCGATGCGCAGCCATCTCCCCGAAGCAACCGTGCGCCAGCTGCTGAACCAGCAGGCGGAATCGAAAGCCAGCCAGTACCGCCAAAGCCTCGGCGAAGCCTCCCTGGAAACGCGACTCGAACAGCTGGCACGGCTGCGGCGAGACGAGGGCTATGTAACCGTGTGCAGCCGGGACGACGACGGCATCAGCTGGCGGCTCGAAGAAGCCCACTGCTCTGTGCAGCGCATCGCCGAGGAATTTCCTGCGGTGTGCGACCAAGAATTGCTACTGATCCGGCGCACCGTGCCGGACTGCCGGGTGGAACGGGTGCATTGGCGACTGGAAGGGGGCCACGCCTGCGGCTTCCGGATCACCCCGCTGGCGCAGGGCTGATGGCCATCGACAGGGCAGCGATTGAGCGCATCGACGCCACATTGCTGCCCCAGCTGGATCGCCATCACCTGCGGGTGCTGAGCCACTGCCTGGACAGCTTTCAGGCCATGGCCGCTCCAGAGAGCACTGGCCCGATCCCCGACGAAGAGCAACGCCGCCGCTGGTGCCAGCAGCAACCTGTGGTCGCGGACGATCCGGCGTTCCTCGACACCCTGCTGCTGCAGCTCAATGCAGCCGCCGACCAGCTGGATCAGCTGGCGCTTGAGCTGGGCAAGCCCCCCCTGGAGCTGACCCTCGACGATCTGATCAGCGCCGCCGAAGCCCGCTGCCGTGGCTGACGGGGTCGAACTGCCATCATCAATCCACTTCCTCAACGCCGGCGATGCTTGAGATTTCGGACGCCCTCAGCTTCTTTCGTCTGAGCTGTGGCCGCTGGACCTCACAGCGCAGCCAACACCACCTGCTACATCGCCGCGCTGAAGCCGGCGCCTCCTTCATCGTGGTGGAAGAACTGCTGAAGGGCGACGAACGTCTCGCGGAGATCGCCGAGCGCAACAATGCCAGCGTTGAGCAGATCGTGGGGGGCTGCTGGGTGCGCTGGAGCGGATCGATGGCCTGGGATCGGGCCGGGGAATCCCATGAAGACCAGACCATGTTCGGGCTGATCCCCGAGGACGAAACTGGGCGAAAGGGACTGCTGCTGAGGGATCGCGGCTACGCCGAAAAAGCACCGGTGGCGGGCCAGTTCCGCATGGACGACGAAAACGGCCTGATCCTTACGACGGATTACGAAATGATGAGCTCGCTGGAGCGTTTCTGGTTCGCCAGCGAGAACGTGCGGCTGCGCACCAGCACGGTGCAAGGGCTCTCCAACAACGCCTCCTTCTGCATCGAGACCCGGCAGGTGGACGATTTGGATCAGACCAGCCGAGTGATGGCAGCGAGCGGAGCCGCCCTGGCCCCCTTCGGCTGGTAAGCGAAAATACTTAGAACAAGTATTACGGCTTGTAATCGCTGCAACAGCAGCTGAAGGGGGCAAGACCCATCACTTCTACGATCGCGAGCAGTGGATGTTGTAGATCGCGTGGCCATTCCTCTTCTGGAGTACGCACCGACCACCCAAAACGCTCGGGTGGCCGCGCTGCGGATCAAGTCCGACGACTCACCTCGGGCCAACTCCATGGACATCGCCATGGATCCGGACAACCTGACCACGGCAATCGAAAGCGCGTATCGACAGATCTATTTCCATGCGTTCAAGTCCGATCGGGACGTGAACCTGGAATCCCAGCTGAAGAACGGTCAGATCACCGTTCGCGACTTCGTTCGCGGCCTCTGCCTGTCGGACACCTTCAAGCGCAGCTTCTATGGCATGAACAGCAACTACAAGGTGGTGCGCCACCTTGTGGAGAAGCTGCTGGGCCGGAAGAGCAATAAGTCTGAGGAGATCGCCTGGTCGATCGTGATTGCCACCAAGGGCGTTGAAGGCCTGGTGGACGTGCTGCTCGACAGCAGCGAGTATCTCGACGCCTTCGGTTACGACACGGTCCCCTCGCAGCGCAACCGCGTCCTGCCCGGTCGTGATCTGGGGGACACCCCCTTCAACATCACCAGCCCCCGTTACGACGAGTACTACCGGGGCATCCTGGGCTTCCCCCAGATCGTGTACGCCGGTGGCCCCGCCAAGAAGGTTCCCGCTCGCGCCAAGCGCATGCGTGGCGGCTTCCCTCAGGACTACCTCCCCTGGGTGGCAGAAATGGCCAATGCCCGTGGTTCCGCTCCAAGCGGAAGCGCCAACATGGACTACATGGCGAAGGTGCCCTACCGCAGCATCGGCCGCTGAATCCGGCCCCAAACAACTTCAAAAAGGCGGGGTCTCGGCCCCGCTTTTTTTGTGTCCATGACTGTGATCCCCGGGATCAGAGCCCAGCCAGCGGTCAGCATCCACTGACCCTTAGTCACTTAACGGTTCGAAAAGGAAAATTTCGGATCACAATGATCCCAAACGAATCCTGGAGTTTTTGGACGTGTCTCAAACCCTGTCATCACTGGCACGTCTCACCCTGCGTCAACTGCGTCAGATTGCCAGCGACCTGGGCGTGCCTCTTTACAGCCGTAAGAGCAAGGAAACACTGGTTGACGAAGTTGCCCTGCGCCAGCAGAAGCGTGGTGGCGACCTAAAGGCCATCGAAGCTGAGCTCAATGCTCCGGCCATGGGGAGCAGCGATACCCGTGTTGTGTTCCTGCCCCGTGATCCCCAGTGGGCCTACGTGTTCTGGGAAATTTCCGATGCCGACCGCAAGGTGGCTCAAAAAGATGGCGCCAGCCGACTTTGCCTGCGTCTGGCCGATGTCACCGGAATGCAAGATGGCAACGCCCATCCCCACACTCTGCAGGAAGTCCCCGTCGACAGCCACAGCACCGAGTGGTATTTGCCGGTGCCTCTCTGCGACCGGGATTACCGGGTCGAACTTGGCTACCGCATCGGCGCCACCTGGATGTCCTTGGCCTTCTCATCCGTGGCCCGCGTTCCTGCTCTTCACCCCAGCGAGCAGATCCTCGATCAATTCGTGCCCTTCAGCCTTGATGCCGCCCCGGCAGAAGCAGCGGTTGCGCCCGTGGCACCAATCGAATCCAGCAACAGTGGCCTGCATGAGCGGCTTTACCAAAGCGCCACGGTTCAGTTCCGCCGTCGCCGCGTTGGCTCCGAAGAATTCCAGGAGGCCTATGACAGCGCGGGAGACAGCACCGGATTGAACGATTCGGGAGTTGGTCTCTGGGCCAGTGGGCGCAATGAGTCCGGTCTGGGTGGCGTGGCTCCTCGCCAACGCTCCTTCTGGCTGGTGGCTGACGCCGAACTGATCGTGTACGGCGCCACCGATCCCTCAGCCCGCCTCACCATCGGTGGCGAAGAAGTGCCTCTCTCCACAGACGGCACGTTCCGGATTCAAGTGCCCTTCCGGGATGGCGAGCAGATGTATGCCATCGAAGCCACCGCTTCCGATGGAGAACAGAAGCGCAACATCACGCTCAATTTCGAGCGCCAGACTCCTGAAGACAACAGCAATCCCGCCAGCGAAGCCCGCGCCGAGTGGTTCTGAATTCTTCTGATTCCAAAGCACCAGCCTCTCTGCGCTGGTTCGTGGCCATCACCCCCCTCGCGGGGGCGATAGTTTTTCCATTGGTGGTGCCCTTGGTGATGGCACGGGTGGGCATTGGAGCTGGTGTGGGCGTGGCACTTGTGCTGAGCGGCCTCTGGTTTATTGCGATGCTCAAGACATCGGAGATGCCCCACTGAACAGAGGGGAACTCTGGTCAAGCCACAGGTCTTGATCGGGATGCTGAAGAGCAAGCTGGGTTTCATTGCAGCGGCTCTTGTCTGCTGTGGTTGCAGCCAGGCTGGGTCAGTGGTGGGGCAAGCTCCAACGGAGCTGGCGATGCCCGAGCGGATCGAGGTGGTCTTCAACCACAACGACACGTCGCGCTACCGCTCGCCCCTCAATGGAGCCTGGCGCAATGGTGACGACCTGGAGAGTTGGCTAGTTGCAGCCATTGATGCCGCCAACAAGGAGGTGTTGGTGGCCGTTCAAGAGCTCAGTCTTCCAAGGATTGCCCGGGCGCTGGTCGCTGCACAACAGCGGGGCGTTCGCGTTGCCGTGGTGCTGGAGAACAGCTACAGCCACGCCTGGAGCGAACAACGGCCCAGCCGATTAAACCAACGGGATCGACAGCGTTGGCATCAGTTGAACCGACTGGCAGACAGCAATGGGGATGGCAGCACGAGTGCAGGCGAAGCCTTCCGCGGTGATGCCGTTGCATTACTCCAGGCCGCGCAGATTCCACTGATTGACGACACCGAAGACGGGAGCAGCGGCAGCGGCCTGATGCACCACAAATTTCTGGTGATCGACCAAACCACTGTGATTACAGGCAGCGCCAATCTCACCAGCTCCGGCCTGCACGGTGATGCGGGCCACCCGTCCAGCCGCGGCAATGTGAATCACCTGCTGCGATTCCACAGCCCTGAGCTCGCATTGGTGTTCAGAAGTGAATTCACTCAGATGTGGGGGGATGGCCCCGGTGGCGAGCAGGACAGTCGCTTTGGCCTGCAGAAAACAAAAGGAGAGACGCAAACCGTGCAGGTGGGCGGCATTCGCGTGGATGTGCTGTTCTCCCCCCACCCCAAACGAGATCGAAATCACGGACTGAACCTGTTGGCTGACCAGTTGGAAGCGGCACGGGAGCGCATTGATATGGCCCTGTTTGTGTTCTCTGCACAGCAACTCACCAACGTGCTGCGGGACCAGATCGAGCGAGGCGTTGAGATCAGACTGGTTGCGGATCCTGGCTTTGCCAGCCGCCCCTTCTCGGAAGTACTCGATCTCCTGGGGGTCAGCCTTCCAGATCACAGCTGCAAGGTGGAAGCTGGCAATCACCC